>CAYPSC010000067.1:0-5767 GCA_964413385.1 uncultured Gammaproteobacteria bacterium
GGTATCATCTGGTGTTCTCACAAAATATCGCAGAAGAGTGTTGAAACAAAGCGTGGGCGCGTATCTTTGTGCCATGATGAAGGCGATCGAACGTTACTATCCTGATATCCGCGTCCATGAAATCAACACAGACGAGGATCATGTGCATTTACTCGTTTCTATCCCGCCAAGATGTTCCGTAAGTAAAGCGGTCAACCTTTTTAAATCAAACGGCGCCCGCGCCTACGCAAGAAGTTTTCTTTCATTAAAACAATGTACGAGACTCAGAACATGGATCTCTGGTCAACTGGGTACTTTGTTTCAACCGTTGGAATTAACGAAGATATCATTAAAAAATATATTGAACACCAGGGTGAGGAGGACAAAGGTCAAGCGAAGCTTGTTTGGTGAACTGACGAGAAACCCAGGCCGTGAGGCCGGGGAGGATCATTTGCCGGCGCAGGAGCATGGGTGGAATGAAAGGGCAGGAGAAAACGGGAGTTTCCTATGCCCCTATGCTACTATCCCATAATATGGGAACAGGACCCCAGCACCGTGCATTCGTACTATCTGAATACAATCCAGAATGGGTGAAAACATTCGAGAAAACAGCAAGGATCTTGCGCGATATATTTGGATCAGAACTCGTTAGGATTCATCATATTGGCAGCACGTCTATTCCGGGCATGCTCGCCAAACCACAGGTGGACTTATTGATGGAAGTAAAAGATCTTGATCGAGTGAAAAATTTTTACGAAAAGATGGAAGAAGCCGGTTTCAAATCAATGGGCAGGACGTATACGCGAAGACCGGATAATGAGTACTTTGTAAAAGATGGACCAAACGGAGAACGCCTCATCAGTGTACACACCTATCAAGAGGGAAACGATGAAATTAAAAATATTGTGGTGTTTAGGGATTATCTACGGCAAAATCAAGAGGCTCGCGATTCCTATATCAATAAAAAAAGAGAGTTATACAAACTTTATTCCGATGACTATCCCGCATATCGTAAAGGAAAATTCGAACTCATTGAAAGGCTCAAGCAGGAGGCTATTGCATGGGATAAAAGAAGGATCGATCAGAAAGAGCTGTTGTGAGATGACGAGTCCTATGGAATACATCATAAGTATCCGCATCAATCTTCCAGAAGAAATAATTGCTGTCATTAAAAAAGAAAAGCAGGATTTTAATGCCAAATATGGTGGAGGTTATCATTCGGATCCGCATATCACCTTATATCTAAGCAGCTATACGAAAGAAGGTTTTTCTAAGTTATTAAAAGATTTAAACTTGACCAGTTTTCATCCATTTACTATTTCATTATTGACTCCAACTCTCCTTCAGGAAGGGACCAGGCGAAAGTTGTTTGTAGTTGATATTTCGAATAAGGAACAGTTCTATGCTCTGCACACCAAAGTATTGGAAGTGGCAAGACAGTATCGCAGCCCTCGTTATCGTGATAAAGATCAGGAGCGGTTAGACCAGGGGCTTTATAGTGATGAAGAGAAGAAAAATTTAGCGCGTTGTGGTTATGCCCGTTCCTACGCGCTATTCGAACCCCATATCACAATAGGAGAAGTTCCGCCGGACATTGATCCACAGGACCTGGAGAATATTTGCAGTCGTTTAAAGCAGATTGAAGGTGAACAGATCCTCATTAAGGCAATGGTTATATATCTTCATAGAAAAGAAAACACCAAAACTAAGGCGATCATGCTTGAGGAGGTTGTGGTGCCTTTTTTTGGCTAATCGTAGAGAAGCTTTACCTTATGAAAAAAGCGTTAAAATTCAAGACAAATTCTCTCTTTAAGTCAGTTTCGATCGAGAAGGAAACTTTGACTTGGTATTTTTCTTTTGCGAACGATATCCTTTGCAAACAAATGGATTTTGGCGCGTCTTAAAATCTGGAGAATATCACCTGATTTCCATGGATCATCGACAAACGCTTGATCATCCTACGGATTTTGATTTAACGCCAGCTTTGGCAGAAGCGTTGGATGGAAGTCGCCTCAAAGAATTAAAAATTCTTGCCAAGAGCGGTGATGTTATTCTATCGCTGGACAAGGATGTAAGGGTAGAGATCTTTGTTTCCTCCGTGGGATACGAAACCTACCAAATCAAGATAGACGGTCACGAATACATAGGAATACCTGGCGGCAATGTCGGGATCGTGCATTCAACGGATAAGCCGAATATTTTTACGACTAAGATGTTGAAGTAGCGCATTCTTGTTGGGGTGAGGGTTCCCGCTCTCTTGATTATTCTTTGAATGCAAGGTATCCTTGGCCGATTCTGAATAACCCTTCAGAAAACTCTATGCCTTACGTAAAGAGAGATGGTGATCGTGGTGCCTCCAGAGGTGGCAAGCGGTTTAGCGGCGCTTCATCTTGGAAGCACGGCGATCGGAACGGAAATTTCAATCGTTCCTCTATGCACGCAGCGACCTGTCATACCTGTGGCGCTCGTTGCGAAGTTCCTTTTAAACCTAACGGTCGCAAGCCGGTGTATTGCAACAACTGCTTTGTAAAAGATGGCGATGCGGTTCCGAAGCACTCATACGTTCATTCCTCCGACCGCTATAGCAAGTCGCACGAAGATCGAGGGTCGTCGTCGAAGGTTGAGGATCAGCTGAGAGAAATTCAGTCGAAGCTCGACGCGATTCTGCGTGCGCTAAACGTGTAAGGAGTAAAAGCAGCATGGATCACGGTAATGTCATCGTTCGTTTTAGTGATGTCTCCTTTGCTTATAACGACGATTATACAACCCTTGATGAGGCGAGTTTTTCGATTCGCGAAAATGCCAAAATTACGCTCATGGGGCAGAACGGCGCAGGGAAGAGCACGATTTTTAAACTGATAACAGGCGAGCTTAAGCCCAAATCTGGGCAAGTTCATATTCAAAAAGGTGCAGCCATTGGAACGGCGTTACAAGTGATGGCGCGCGAACGGATGGATGATACGGTGCGAGGGTTCTTTGAGAAAGCAGTTTCTGAAACGATTTATGACCTTGATAAACGGATTGCGGATGTTCTTGAGACGGTAAACCTGGTCGCGCCGCTTGATAAAAAGATCAAAGAATTTTCAGGCGGTCAACAAGCGCGACTCCTCCTAGCATTTGCCTTGATCCAGAATCCAGATATTTTGTTATTGGACGAGCCAACCAATAATCTGGATCAAGCTGGCATCGAACATCTTACGGGTTTTTTGATGATGTATCCAAAAACAGTACTCGTGATCTCCCATGATGCAGATTTCTTAAATGCCTTTACCGAAGGCGTGCTGCATTTGGATATTTATACACACAAAGTCGAGCAGTACGTTGGTAACTATTTAAATGTCGTCGAAGAGATCGCGGCACGACTGGAGCGTGAGCGTAGACAGAACGCACGTTTATTGAAGGATATTCAAGATCGTAAAGATAAGATCAATTTCTTTGCCAATAAAGGGGGAAAGATGCGCAAGCTCGCGAGTAAACTACGCGACCAGGTCGCAGAAGCGGAAGAGGAGATGGTAGACGTGCGAAGGGATGATCGCACGATCAGGGATTTTATGATTCCTGTGCAGGAATGGGCAGAGCCGCTGGTGACGATCACATCGATTAAAGTCATCAAGAACAACGAGGCTGTCCGTAAGCCTCTCGATCTCGTTCTGCGCAAAAGACAACGATTGCTCGTGAGCGGTCCGAATGGCATTGGGAAAAGCACGTTTTTGCGATCTCTGGCAGGAGAGGAGGATCCAGGCGCCAAGATCCACAATGGCGTTCGCGTCGGCTACTACCGCCAAGATTTTTCCGGCTTGAATTATGATCAGACCGCCTACGAGTCTCTTGAAGAGGTGATGGAGAATCCCGACAATGAAAAACTTCGCGCCGCGGCATCGGAATTCTTGCTCACGTCTGATCTGCTTAAAAAGCATGTCGGTTCATTATCCGAAGGACAGAAGGGGCTGCTTTGTTTTGCGCGCTTTGTGCTGCAGCGTCCAGGGTTATTGATTCTTGATGAACCAACCAACCACATCAACTTCCGTCATTTGCCGGTCATCGCGAAAGCGCTCGAGGCTTATAAAGGAGGGATGATCGTTGTGAGTCACGCGCCTGATTTTGTGAAGGAAATCCACTTTGATGAAACAATTAACTTGGGGACTTTGTAAGAATGCAAGGCGTTTAGATGATCCTACGGCGGTATCTCAAGGTGTCTCTTTGAGAAACGGCATGGCTTTTTGCCACACGTCCATCTTTTTTGAACTCTTCCGGCTTCATCCCATGTGCTTGCACGGCATGTCCCATGCTTTCTTTGAGAGCATCTTCCTTTGTTTCTCCTTGGTGACAAACGGGCAACGAATGCCCATATCCTGGCGGCTGAGTGTATACATGGGTTTAAACCTTAACACGCGCCATGTATCGGCTCAAATACGTCGTTTGTTGTACTTCTTTGATTTCCTTTATCCATTGGGTCTCCCTGGAAGAACTGGGATTCAAGCCCCTTTTTGTGATAAAAAAGTGAATGAAACCGCCTCCCAGTGCGAACCGGGAGGCGGTTTGAAGCGAAGAACGTGCTACGATGCAAACTCCTGATGGATCTCCTCAATTCCGGCGAGCGTGTCCTCGAGACCCTCGACACTGCTGAGCGTCTCCTTGAGTTGGCCGAGCATGACGCGGTTTCGGCCGTCATGGACCTTGGCGAGTGCCCTATCGATCCTGGCGAGAAGCTTCTCGTTTCCGGTTGTCTTGGCCTGCGCTTGGAGCGCTACGAGTTTCCGTGCCACCTCACTGTACTCGTCGTCGAAGGTGGTGGGGCGGAGCTTCTGTCGCACGGCCTCGATGAGCGGCTGGGTATTGAGTGTCATTGCGTAGAGAATGTAGCCGGGGAGGAATCCGGGGAAGAGGCCGACGATCATGATCCATCCCAGCATGAAGCTCGGAAATGTCTCACATGGGTGCGACCATTTCTTCTCATCGGTGGCGTGGTAGATGAAGCCCTTGATGAAGAACGTGAGTGCGAAGAACCACGAGAACACCGCCCATGAGACCCAGCCGAACCAACGGGGCTTGGCGAGAGTTTTCTGTGGCATGTTCTCGCCTTTGCTGACGTCCGCGAATCTCGCGGGCATCGTTCCATCTGGTTCCTGGGAAAGGTTGGCGAGCACGCCCCTGGAATCACCGCTCAGGAGGAGCGCTAGGCGGCTGGTATCGTTGAGAACCTGGAATGCGCCTCTGAAGACGCAACTCGATTCTTCCTGATAGCATGTCATGTATCTCGCAAGCCTGTTGTCATTGTCGGGGCTGAGAAAGAGAGCCTTGAGCGCCTCGGCCCGCTGCTTGGCATCCATCGTACTTGATTGCGTATTGAAGCGGTGCAGGACTTCTGCCGTACCTTCGAGCTCCGAACCACGGAGATCGGTGTGCGGCCGGATGCCGGCGATCACCTCCTCGACCTTCCGCTGCTCGATCCGTGCCTTGAGCTCCTTCTTCTTGTAGTCGAGCTGGTCCTTCCAGTCTTCGTATTCATTCCGTAGCTTCTTGTAGTCGCTGTACACGGGGTTGTTGTAGATGTAGGAAGGCCCGATGCAGCCCCGAAAGATGCCGAAGGCGATGAGGCCGGCGATGAGGCCGAAAAAGCTGTACGTCCAGAACGATTCTTTTGTCATCACGTGCATGTCCATCTCCTTTGTCCAAAATGGTCTAGTTGTCGAATTTTCGATGTCCGTCAAAGAAAATAGCCGGAAAAGCGGATTTTGTCGAGCCGCGATTGTCAGGCGGCGGACTCCGATGCCAAGCATCGGAGCCT
>CAYPSC010000068.1:0-5699 GCA_964413385.1 uncultured Gammaproteobacteria bacterium
CGTCGCTCTGAGTCCCCAGTGTCAGAGCACTGGGGCTTGTCGCGACATTGTCAATGGCCTTTTAGTCTTTTGTGTCTCTGTTATTTTGCTAAATAAGGGTAAATTCATATGAAGAAATCACTCCAGTGGGCAAAATGAAAAATTTTATTGCCGAAGAAAGTACGGAAAGGCTCTTCCCATGATAATCCTTTTAACAAGGTGCAATCGCCGAACGAGTCCATGATAAAATTCTAAGCAAATCGCATTGAGCTTTTTAGAGCAAGCTAATACACCACCGGCTTTGACGGATTGCTACTTGTCCTGCATGCTATCTTCTTATGAAAAAATATCTGTATTTATTTGTTTTTGCAGCCTTTCTTTCCGTGGGAATGTGGTTTATGCAGCACGGGAAAACCCCCGCGGTCCAGGCCGGCACGATCCTTCAGCCCCCATTTTCAACACAAGGCGCCAAAATAGTAGATGCGAACGGCCAGATAGTTCTTTTGCGTGGAGTCAATTGGTTTGGTTTTGAAACAGACTCACATATTGTCCACGGTCTGGACAGGCGCGACTACAAAGACATGTTAAGCCAGATCAAAAACGCTGGTTACAATGTCATACGCCTACCGTATTCCATCCAATCTCTTCGTTCTAGTCGTTTCTCCATGGTGAATTTCAATCTTGGGAACAATGCTGATTTCTCTGGTAAAACCCCGCTTGAAGCTATGGCTCTCATCATGAAGGGGGCTGCTGATCAGGGTCTGCTGGTTATTCTAGATGCGCATGGGTTAGCGGATAACAGTATTCCTGAATTGTGGTACGGCAATGGATACTCAGAGCAGGACTGGATCAATACATGGACCATGTTGGCGACGCGGTACCAAAATCAGTGGAATGTGATCGGAGCTGATCTGAAAAATGAGCCTCACGGAGCCGCTTCCTGGGGAGATGGCAATCTTAGTACGGATTGGCGTTTAGCGGCCCAACGAGCGGGAAATGCGATTCAACAGATCGCTCCGCAGTGGCTCATCCTGGTTGAGGGAGTCGAACGCACGCCAGACCAGCAGATCTATCACTGGTGGGGTGGAAATTTGGAGCGAGCTGGCAGATATCCCGTTCAATTGTCAGTACCGAATAAAGTGGTGTACTCGCCTCATGAATACGGCCCGGGCGTCTACAGTCAACCCTGGTTTTATGATCCATCATTCCCCAATAATATGTCCACTCGTTGGGAAATTGGATTTAATTATCTTGTAACCAACAATATCGCGCCTGTCCTGGTGGGTGAGTTTGGAGGGCGACAAGCGGACACCGTATCCAAAGAAGGGATTTGGCAACGGGCATTCGTAGATTTTATTGGACAAAAAAATCTTTCGTTTACGTATTGGACTTGGAATCCAGATAGTAATGACACCGGTGGGATCTTGAATGACGATTGGCTGACGATCCATGCCGATAAACAGGCGCTCTTGAATACGGTGTTATCCGGTGTTTATTCTGGGCCTCCATCAAGCACTGGTTCATTACCTGCACCGACCGGTTCTACATCAACATCTTCCAATACAAGTTCGACTGGTTCGGTTTCTGTTCAACCCATCATCAGCTCTGATTGGAATGCTGGTTTTTGTTTAAATTTTAAAATAACCAATAACACCAATCGCGATCTCGTGAACTGGAAGCTAGCTTTCTCGATGAATAACGCGACGTTGAGTGGAGGTTGGAATGGTGCATTCCAGGCGAACGGCGGAGCATATACGGTCACACTACCAGACTGGGCAAGGACACTAAAGATGGGAGGCGTTATGGATTCGATCGGTTATTGTGGTAACAAAACAGCCTCAACGAATTATTTGCCTAGTAATTTTGTTCTTATCGCTAGCGATGGGACGGTGATTGGTTCCACATCAACTTCTGGTTCAACGGGATCTACCACACCTCCGCCACCAACGGCATCTAGCTCGACCCCCGCTACTTTAACGGTTAAAACCACCATTATATCAGTTTGGGATACTGGATTTTGTGCGGAATTTAAAGTCACAAATTCTGGTTCCACTCAAGTGAGAAATTGGCGGCTATCGTTCGTTCCCGGATCTAGCCAATCTCAAATGACAGGAACCTGGAATGGGGCATTTGTACTCAATAATGGTACGTACACCGTCACGCCGCCAGATTGGGCCCTGGTGATTGATCCAGGCCAATCCAAAGACCCTATGGGTTTCTGTGCTGTCAAAAATGGAACGGATTATCAACCATCGCGAGTAACGGTAACGACGCTTTAGCGAGGAAGAGAAATGGGTGATTGCGACGACAAGTTTGATTGATTTTTAACAAGACAGTCCAACGTACTGAAAATATACAGCTTCACTTGACACGAAAATGGGTACGTAAGCGCCGTTGGTTTCAAAAAGCGCACCCGTCCATCGGTTATAGTCTAAGGGTTCGTTTTGTGACCATGTAAACCGAGTGGTTGCAGATTGGGTTTTTGCAAATTCCATCTGCCAGGCTGCAGGTTTAGCATCCTCTCCTGGTGGATAGGCTTGAGTTTTTATATTAAGCGGGCCATCTTTCGTAAAATGCATAATCCAATGACCTTCTTTATTTTCGATAGAATCGAGAGTATAACGATTTGTAAAAGAGGGATTATACGAGCAACCATTGTTAAAATTGACAAATTCACCCGGTGAAAGCTTAAAATAACTTTTCCCACGCAATACTTCAGCGTCTGGATATCGATCCTTTCTTAGTTCACGGGTCAATCGAAGAATGTGCTCTGGTGGTTCATGGTCGGTAAGAGGAGGGGTGTTCGTTGGCCGAGGCAGAACGGGTAATGCGTCGACTGTATCTGACTCGATTTGTTGTACGGAATCACCGGGGATGCGTGAGGTGATATTCGTTGAAGAAAACCATGGTAAATGTTGGGTACAGCCAACCCCAAAGGTAAGAAAAACGGCTAAGCTAATTAAGTATTTCATATGCTTAATCATTAAAACGAAGAAGAAAAGAAAATATGACAGCGTTTCATTGAGACGTTTTCTTTTGTAGAAAATATTATTTACTTAACCCCTCACGAGGGCATGGGGCAAACAGGCTTTATTGCTTGCAAAAACGTATGCGATATGAGCATCCTATTGTATATGTATAATAAAATGAAAATATTGGGCATTTTGTCCGTGGTATTTAGTAGTCTGACAATTGTGTGGAATGGATGTTTATTGGCTGCATTGCCTTTTATTCTCATTGGATATAGAACGACGGCGAATAGCTTAGGATCTTCAAGTCAGGCACTCCTCTATAAAAACATGGCTCTTTCCATAGAAAAGATGCTTCCCTTTACCTTGACATTAGGTATCACTAAATGGCTGTTAGCTGTCGCCTTGTTGGTTATTGGTATCGGCCTCATTCGATTGACACCATGGTCTGCGCGGGCAGTGCGCATCTGGTCAGTCCTCGCTTTTATTTATGTAGCATTTTACATCGCTGTGTGGGCATTGAGGATGCTACCGCTGGAAGTGACCTATGGCGCCTACAGCGCAACGCCCGGCGGTCAAGGATTGGCTTATGTAGCGTATGGTATGATTTTCTTTTTTGTTCTCCTTCTTGATCTTCCATTTCCGATTGTCCTTTTAGCTCTCCTACGAAAAGAACGGGAAAGAAAGGAGATCAAATAGCCCCGTTTGTGCACGATCCTGGGTAGGTTTAAGGTTTTGATGATATGTCTTCCGAGATGGTGACGATCAAAACCTATTCAAACAGACTGGAAGCAGAGCTAGCGAAGAGCAAACTAGCCTCTTTTGGAATTGATGCCATGGTGAGTGCGGATGATGCGGGAGGTATATATCCTACTCCGTTTGCTTATCGTGCAGGGGTTGAACGCATTGTTCGTGAAGAAGATACCCAGAGAGCAGTGGATCTTTTAAAGGAGTTACCGACGAATGAAACGAGAGATCAGATGGCCTCTAAAAAGAGCTCTTGAAAGGGATCTTGGTTATGGATCTTCCTCCTCTGCGTCATGAGCTTTGGAATTCTGATGGGAGTCATGAACTTCGTAGATGTATTGTGGGTACGAGTGGTGCTCGGGATATTAGTGGGCGCTTGTCTTGGTTATGTATTGGCTATCTCCCGCCGTCTTTATTCATGATCGAACTTAAGCGATCGTTAATTGATTCTTATTTACTTTTAATCTCCACTTGCGTTTATGCGGATTTTCTACCAATGCATGGCCGAGTAAAGCCGTGAGTTCGCGTTCAACCACACGCCGCGCAGCGCGCGCTCCTTCTTCTGCCTTAAATTCTCTCGAAAGTAACCACTCCAATACATCGTCTCCAGCGGTATAGGCCACTTGTTGCGCTTCTTGTAAGCGATCGAGGATCGTCTTCATTTCTCGGCGTACAATTTGCTTTAAACTCTCACGCTCGAGAGGACGGAAAACAACAATACGATCAAGACGATTCAATAATTCCGGACGGAATCGGTCTGCTAACTGTTCTTTTGTCAGCGTTTCGAAGGCCTTTGTACTATCCGTTGCATCACGATCGAACCCAAGTTGGCTCCGATGTAAAAATTCTGCACCTACATTTGATGTGAGTACGATATAAGCATGGCGAAAGGGGATGGAGCGTCCAGTAGATTCGGTGATCTTTCCATCTTCCAAAATTTGTAACAAGAGATGTTGGACATCTGGATGGGCCTTCTCAAATTCGTCAAACAACAAAACCGAATGCGGATGCTTACGCAGGGTATCTGTTAACCGATTGCCTTCGCGATAACCAACATAGCCAGCGGGAGAACCAAGGAGTTTAGAAATCGAATGCCCTTCGGAAAATTCTGACATGTCGAGTTTGACCAGGGCGTCCTCGCGACCAAAAATTTCTTTGGCAAGCGTGCGCGCGAGTTCCGTCTTACCGACGCCAGAAGGGCCAACAAATAAAAAGCTTGCTTTTGGTCGCATGGGATCAGACAAACCCAAACGCGCGTGACGCACGGTTTCTGCCACGGTTCTGACAGCTTCTTCCTGGCCGACAATGGCTTTCGCTAGACCCTGCTCCAGCTTCGCCAGCTTCTCGTGTTCTTCTGCGAGGATGGTTTGTACCGGGACGTGCGAAAGACGCGCAACGATCTGGGCTACATGGATAGCGGTCACGGGCAGGCGCTCAGATGCGCGCGACTGTTTGAGTACTTTCTCCAACGATCGTTTCTCTTTTATGAGGCGTTCTTCGTTGGCCAGTGCTTGCGCTGCTTCTGGTAGTGATTTTCCGCTCACCGCTTCTTCTTTTGCTTCTCGCGCCGCAATGACAGCGATATCAAGAGCACGCAAGCGCTCAATGGAATCATTTGCGGATTTTCGCTTCGCGTTGACAGAAGCTGCAGCTTCATCCAAAAGATCAATAGCCTTGTCTGGAAAATAACGATCCGTTAAGTAACGCTCACCATAACGTACGGCAGCTTCTAATGCACTCGGTGCAAAACGCACACCATGATGCTCTTCATAGTTTTTTTTGAGCCCTTCTAGCATGCGTCGCGTCAGCTCTGCACTCGGCTCCTGGATATCAACGGCTTGATATCGGCGTTCGAGTGCCGCGTCCGGTTCAATATGTTTTTTGTACTCTGCCCATGTCGTAGCGCCGATGCAGTGAATCTCGCCCCGGGCGAGTGCTGGTTTCAAAATATTTGCCGCATCCAGGGAGCCGGCCGTAGACCCAGCGCCAACAATGGTGTGAATC
>CAYPSC010000069.1:0-5669 GCA_964413385.1 uncultured Gammaproteobacteria bacterium
CCCGAGCGCCACCATAATCAATTCCTAAAATACGCATAATGACACCCCTCTTTGTCTCCCCTTCGTAAGGGGAGAAACTTGCTAAGCTTTCTCTTATTCATCTGGCATGAGATCCGATAGATGCATCTTTCCCTTCTTCTTTTTCCCTTTCAACAGCGATACGAGCTGCTTCCCACCCTCTGCCAAAAATGCCAAATATTTTCCCATGGATGTCAGCGTTCGTTCCACACGTTCCACCTTCTCACGCGTTTCTTCCACAACTTCATTAGCTTGATGCACAAGTTTGCCAATCTGGTACAACGCCCAGCACAAAAAGACCGTAATCCACGCGAGGCAAATCGCGCCGACGAGATATAACAAATCACGCATGGAAGCAAAGGGCATATAAATAAAGACTATCACACACACCCGCCTGCTTTCAATGGTAATAATCTTACGCTCTCACCGTCGCACCAAACTCTTTTTTCAGCATATCAGAAATCTTTGCCAGCACTTCATCCACCTCTTCTGTTTCCAAGGTCCGTTCCTTTGAAAGGAAAGTCAAATGAAAGGCCACAGATTTTTTATCCTCTGGCATCCCTTGTCCACGATACGTATCAAACCATTCAACATTCGCCAGATAACCGCTCGTTTCCTTCATCTTTTGTTGCAGCGCCTGCACGTCTATCTCTCGGGGTACCATCAATGCTAAATCACGCTTCGCCTCTGGATACACCGGCACTGGTGTATAGCGTTTAGCTAATTGTACCCATTCAAAAACTTCTGCAAGTGGAAGATCTGCCATCGCGACCCGCCCCTCAATCCCAAAAGCCCTTGCAATAGCTGGATGCACTTCGCCCATCGTTCCGATAAGCGTGCCATTAACAAAGGCTTGAACCGTGCGCCCTGGATGCCAAAAAAAATCATTATCCAACCGTTTCCATTGGATATCTTCGATACCCAATTCATGATAGAGCCCTTCAACAAAACCCTTAGCCTTTCTCCAGGCTAAATCATCTCCTAAGTAGGCCACCCCTAATTCCAGTTCTTCATCCGGTAAATCTTGTTTTTTCGGAAAATAGGCATTTGCCATCTCAAAGAGTGCCTGCTCACGAAATTGCTCCTGATTATCCGCCACCACTTGCAGCAAAGATGGTAATAACGTCGTCCGCATATACACGAAATCTGAAGAAAACTCATTCTGCACCCGCAACATCTTGCTCACATCATAATTCGCTTTCCGCATCAACTCTTCAGAGACGAGCGAATAACTGTACACCTCCGTCAACCCTGCGCCCTTGGCCAGAGTTCTTATCTTTTCTTCTAAAGCAAAATGTGGCGCAGTTGATTCTGCCGATCGCCCCAATGGGAATACGACTGGCAGACGTGCATATCCATAGACGCGTGCAACCTCCTCTACTAAATCACGGCCTGATTCAATATCATGATCGCGCCACCAAGGAACGGTGGCTTGCAACTTGGAACCTATGACATGAAGTTTAAAACCGAGGCGATTCAGGCTATCCATCACAATTTTTCGCGGTAAATCAATCCCGACCAACGTGTTAATCTCTTTGAACGAACTAGAATACTTCTTTGGTTTATATGACTCTGCTTGAACATCAGCCACAGGTGAAGCGACGGATCCGCCCGCCAACTCCAAACACAATTCAACCGCGCGGGCAAGCGCATCCGGTGGAGCTTGCGTCGATAGTCCTTTTTCAAAACGCAATTGCGCATCGGAATACAAATTCAACGCACGAGCCGTGCGACGAACAGAAACTGGATCAAAGGTCGCCGCCTCAAAAACAACAGAGGTCGTATTCAGCGTGACGCCCGTTTCTTCGCCCCCCATCAAGCCGGCAATATCAACCGGACGATCCGCATCTGCCACAACAAGCATCGATTCATTCAACACATATTCCTTTCCATCCAAAGCCGCCATCTTTTCTCCTTTTTTCGCCTTACGAACATTCAGCACTCCCTCATGCAACTTTTCTGCATCGTACACATGCATGGGTTGACCTAACTCCAACATCACAAAATTTGTGATATCCACCAATGTGTTGATAGGACGAATACCCGCAGAGAGCAAACGGCGCTTGAGCCACCATGGAGAAACGTCAACCCTGATCCCATCGATCCGCACAGCCATAAAGCGCGGACACAATTTTTTATCTTGAACATGAACAGAAAAACGAGCGACCCCAGAACGAGCACCTTGTCTGCGTGCAGGCGACGGAATCCGCTGAGCTGGCTTCCAAATAAACGGACATTCCAAAATGACCGACGCTTCCCGCGCCATCCCTACCATAGAAAACGCATCCGGACGGTTGGATGTCACCTCTACATCCATGACCGTATCTCCGTGTAATCCAAGCACGTGAGCGATATTTGTCCCGGGCTTCATTTTCAATCCAGGCGCTGCCTCTCCCAAATCTAAAATCTCGCGCTCTAGATGAGGAAAAGCATCAAATAATCCGATCTCATTAGCAGCGCAGATCATCCCCTCACTTTTTTCGCCACGAATCTCCGCCGGTTTTAGTTCAACAAGCTCACCTTCGCCATGCCATTTCACCTTAGCACCAATCCGAGCCACCGCCACCCATTGATCCGCTTTCAAATTTGAACCACCACAGACAATCGAGAGATGCTTGTCGCCAACATCAACTTTTGCCAAACGCAATTTATCCGCCTGCGGATGCGGTTTCACTTCCAAAACATGACCCAACACAATCTGATCAAAATCTTTTCCTTGCGAATAAAGACGCTCTACCCCAGGACCGGATAAAGAAACACGCGCCGCAAATTTCTCCGGAGTGATCTTTCCAAGATCGACATACTCCTTTAACCAATCATAGGAAACTAAGATGTTCATAGAATGTCATTCTGAGCAAAGCGAAGAATCTCGCATGGATCTAAAACTGTTGCAGAAACCTCAAATCATTCTTATACAACGTACGCACATCATCCAGCTGCATTCCTTCTTTCATCATATACGTCCGCTCAACTCCCCAGCCAAAGGCAAGACCAGAATAGACGGAAGGATCAATGCCTGCCGCCTTCAAAACATTTGGGTGCAACATTCCGCACCCCCCCAACTCGAGCCAACCCTGCTTACAAGTACGGCACTTTTGCCCATTGATCTTCGCTGTCCCTCCACAAACACCGCAGGAAACATCCATTTCAAAAGACGGCTCCGTAAAACGAAAGTGAAAAGGCCTGATCCGCACCTGACGTGTAGGACCAAAAAAATTCTTCACGAAATAATCTAATATTCCAAGCAAATGGGTCAAACCCACGCCCCGATCCACGTACACACCATCAAATTGATGAAACATGGGCACATGCGTCATATCAATCTGACGCCGATAGGTTTTGGCAATGTTAATCGCCCGAATAGGAAATTGCTTTTGGACCAAATGACGAGCCGTCCCGCTCGTCGCATGCGGCGTCAAAATCATCTTGCCCCACTTGGACGAGGCTGGAGCGTCCATAAAAAATGTTTCCCATTCATCTCGCGCTGGATGATCCGCCGGCATATTCAGCGCCTCGAATGCATACCAATCCCACTCAACCTCAGGAAACCGTGTTCTGATAAATCCAGCGCGACTAAAAATTTCAGTAATCTCACGGATCGCTTGAGTCACAAGATGCAGGTGGCCTTCCGGCGGTCTAATGCCCGGCTCTGTCACATCTTCGCGTTCCTGCGCAAACCGTTCCTGTAAGGCACCCATACTCAATTTGGCGCTTGCTTCGGTAATCTTCTTTTCAATATCAAGTTTAATTTCGTTCGCGAGCGCGCCGAGTTTTGGTCGCTCTTCGGCCGATATGGATACAAGTCCACGCAAGACAGACGTTAATGCGCCTTTGCGTCCTAAAAAACGAATCTCCACCTCTTCCAATTCTTGAAGATTCTGCGCTTTCTTTACTGCTTGGTCAGCTTCAAGCGCCAGCGTCTGAATTTTATCAGCGAGATCCATACTAGTCCGTCATCAAAATGAATAAAATCAGATACCTACTACTCTCCTTAATCCATGAACAATAACACCGCCATACTGCAACAAATCATGAAAAGTGACAACGGCGATTAGCAATAAAAGAAGCACAAAACCAATTTGGTGCACAATAGCCTCGGTTCTTACATTATTCTTGCGCCGGCGCAACGATTCGATGAACACAAAGAGCGCACGACCACCATCTAATGCCGGAATCGGTAAAAAATTCACAATCGCCAGGTTCAATGAAAGCAAGGCCAAAAATTGCATAAACACCCACCACCCTTGCCGCGCAATGCGCCCCGTCATCACCGCGATCCCCACAGGTCCAGCCACGTCGGCTGACACGGTGCGATGCACAATCAGATCACGAACGAGAGTATACAATCCAACACAAATAGTTTTGGTATACGTCCAGGTGAGACTCAACCCTTCTGGAATCGCCCGATACCACGGAAAACGCACGATACCGATATTCGCATACCACACACCCAGGCCAGGGCGCTTGAGCGTCTCTACATATTCCGGGGTAACAGAAATCGTTTTCTTTTCTTTCCCGTGTTCGATTCCTAGTTGGATGGGTTGATTTTTCGTTGATCGTTCAGCAAGCAATGATTCTGCATCCTCTACGCGTTGAACCGCACTGCCATCGATGGATGTGACAGTATCTCCTGGCATCAATCCCGCTTTTGCTGCCGCCGAATTTGGAAGAATCTGAGTAATCTGAACCTCCTGGTTACGCACGATTGCTCCTGGAGGCAATTGATCCGTCTGCACTGGGACACCGATCGAAAAAGCTACGCTGAAAATAGCAGCCGCCAACACCCAGTTCATAAACACGCCGGCTACTAAAATAAACAATTTTTCCGGAGCGCGTTTTGACAAAAAAGAATCATGGTCATGCCCATGGTCACCCTCTTCCCCCTTCAAACGAACAAATCCACCAAGCGGTAACCAATTCAATGACCAAATAGTTGAAGGATAACTTTTTTGGTCTCGACGACCCACCCGCTTCCACTTCCCGTCTTGTTTGACGAACCCAACCAGCCGCGGTGGAAACCCATAGCCAAATTCCTCCGCTTTGACACCGCAAATTCTCGCAGCAACATAATGGCCAACCTCATGAATGAGGACCAATATGGACAAAGCAATCAAAAAATAAAGTAAGCCAAGCATAGGAAAAGGCTAACATTTTTGTCATTCGTTGTCATCCTGCTACCATACAGCACATGCTCATCATTCTCTCTATCCTCATATTGATGATCATCTTCGCGGCCGGCTATCGCTATGGTCGCTTCTTATTTTCCGCAGAATCCCTGTGGCTTTCGACTATCTTCGGCATCCTGACCGTCATCGCTATTCAGACCCTCATCCAAACACTTTTTTATTACCTGGGCGGAAAAATTGGATACACAAGCGATTTCGTAAGTTTAATTTTGAGCGTTATCCTTCTCGAAGGAATAAGGTGGAAGCGAACAGGTGGCATAATGTCAGGAACAGCGGGTGATGCCAAAACGGGGCCCCCGACGAGCGCGCAGACCGAGCTTTGCTCGGCGAGCACTCGCGGGGTGCGATGGCAGCAGGACCCGCTGTTCATAAAATCCATTATCACCCTCATCCTCTCTCTTTTCGCCTTCTTCTTTGTTCTTTTTCACGCCTGGTCCGCCGCAACCACCGAGAGCATCCGTACCC
>CAYPSC010000070.1:0-5645 GCA_964413385.1 uncultured Gammaproteobacteria bacterium
GTCCCCAGGGCGGCTGTGGTCTTTCCTTTTCCATCGCCGGTGAATACTTGAATAAGACCCCAAGCTGATTCAGATGTCATATTTTGTGGAGTCTTTCTGCGATGATTCCTCGCGTTGTGGCCCCGCCAATCCAAGACGGGGCCACTTCTATTCTCGTCTTAGCTGCATCCGCTTGTCGCTCCACAATTCAAACACTTGTAACAAGCCGCATTGCGCACCATGATCGAACCACATGTCCCGCAAGCTGGTGCATCGGTTTGATTCTCAAAGCTACTTGTCATGGTTTTTGCCAAAAATGTATCGTTCTCTTTCAATAACTTGCTTTGCCGTGGATCGTCCGTTACGACAGGAACCGATACGGTCGCATCCGCCTCTACGGCTAATGGAGTCGTCAAACCTTCTTGATTGATGCCAACTGCTAGACGCTCTTCTACAGACAAAAACTTCATTGCCAGCCAGCGGAAAATGTAATCTACAATGGATTTGGCTAAACGAATGTTTGGATTTTGAGTAAAGCCGGATGGTTCAAAGCGCATGTGTGCGAATTTGTTGACCAGCACTTTGAGCGGCACGCCATATTGCAAGCCGATTGAGACTGAAGTCGCAAACGCATCCATTAAACCGCTCATGGTACTTCCCTGCTTACTCATGGTCACAAAGATTTCTCCTGGCTGACCGTCGTCGTACAAACCAACCGTGAAGTATCCTTCGTGCCCCCCTATCTGAAATTTATGAGTGATCGCGCGCCGTTCATCACTCAAACGGCGACGCCGTGGCGCGTAAACCTCGCCAGCAACCGTTGGAACCACTGGCGTTACGACTTCTTTTTTCTTTGGCGTTTCCTCTTTGCTTGTTGTGAGTGGTTGTGCGCGCTTACAACCATCGCGATAAATAGCTACGGCTTTCAACCCCAATTTCCAACCTTCCATATAGACGTTGGCGATTTCTTCTGCCGTGGCCGTTTCCGGCATATTGACCGTCTTCGAGATGGCTCCTGAGATGAAGGGTTGTACCGCACCCATCATGCGAATATGTCCCCGATAATGGATGGAGCGCGTTCCCTTGGCTGCTTTAAAGGCGCAATCAAATACGGGAAGATGTTCTTGTTTTAAGTGCGGAGCGCCTTCAATCGTGTCATTTTTATTGATGTAATCCAGAATGTCCCTAATTTGGGTTTCTGTATATTCCAAACGATGTAAGGCTTCTGGCACCGTATCATTCACAATTTTGAGCATGCCACCGCCAACTAACCATTTGTATTTAACCAGGGCAATATCTGGTTCAATACCCGTGGTCGCACAATCCATTAAGAAGGAGATAGTGCCCGTTGGGGCAAGAACAGAAATTTGTGAGTTTCGATAGCCAAACCGTTCCCCTGCCTCTAGAGCCCGTTCCCACGTAGCCCGTGCCTCTTGCAGTAAATCACTCGGTACGTGTGTAGACGCAATTTTGTGCGAAGCATCTCGGTGCTTGCGTATAACACGAAGCATGGGCTCGCGATTCTTTTGATATCCGAGAAAGGCACCAAGCTTGTCGGCGATATGTGCCGATTGTTCGTACGCAGAGCCGGACATCACAGAGGTGATCGCCGCGGCGATGTCGCGTCCCTCGTCTGAGTCATAGGCTAAGCCCATGGCCATGAGCAACGATCCGAGGTTGGCATATCCTAAACCGAGCGGGCGATAATCATAAGAATTTTGTTCGATGGCTGGTGTCGGATAACTCGAAAAGCCAATCAAAATTTCCTGCGCTGTGATAACGATTTTACAACAATGCTCAAAAGCGGCAACATCAAAATCCCCATTCGCTTTGCGACAGCGCATGAGATTGATTGAGGCGAGATTGCAAGCTGATTCATTCAAGAACATGTATTCCGAGCATGGATTTGAGGCGTAAATACGGTCTGTATTTGGACATGTGTGCCAGTCGTTAATGGTTGAATCGTATTGCATACCAGGATCTCCGCACTGCCACGCTGCTTCCGCAATCTGCTTCATGACTTCGCGGGCGCGATACCGGTCAACGGGTTTACCCGTGGTTACGGCTTTTGTCTGCCATTCGCCATCCGCCTCAATCGCGCGCATAAAATCATCTGTCACACGCACAGAATTGTTCGCGTTTTGGAAGAAAATGGAGCTGTATGCTTCCCCATCTAGTGAGGCATCATACCCAGCATCAATCAACGTATGCGCTTTTTTTTCTTCTTTCGCTTTGCACCAGACAAATTCGAGAATGTCCGGATGCATCACGTCAAGAATGACCATCTTAGCCGCGCGGCGTGTTTTCCCTCCGCTTTTGATTACGCCAGCAAAGGCATCCAGACCTTTCATGAAAGACACGGGGCCGGATGATTTGCCAGATGATTGGGATAAATGTTCTTTAGACGAACGAAGTGTCGAGAGGTTTACGCCAGAACCAGAGCCGTACTTGAATAGCATGCCTTCCGTGACAGCGAGATTAAGGATTGAACGCATGTCGTCTTGTACGGAATTGATGAAACATGCAGAACATTGAGGATGTGGGTTCACCCCTACATTGAACCATACGGGACTGTTAAAGGCTGCGCGTTGATTCACTAAGATGGAAGTGAGCTCGTGCTCGAATACAAGAGCGTCTTTTTCGGTCGCAAAATACCCACCGCGGCGTCCCCAATCAGAAATGGTATGCGCGACACGATCCATGAGCTGACGCACAGATGTCTCGCGTTCGGGAGTCCCTAAGCGTCCACGAAAATATTTTGAGACAATAATGTTGGTCGCTGTCTGCGAATAGAATTTCGGCACCTCAACTCCTTTTTGCTCAAAAACAACTTTCCCCTTTTCGTTTGTAATAATCGCGTCTCGCTGTTCCCATTCGATTTCGTTATATGGATGAATCCCTTCTTTTGTATAAAAGCGCGGTACGTTAATGCCATGTCCGTACACCGGTTGTTCAGCTGCGCGATGGTTTGCCGAACGGAAAGCCAAATATTTTTTTGCAATGTGTGAAAGATTTTCATCAACCAATGTTAAGGCAATGACCTCTCGGACTTCATCCGCACTTGGAACAGAGTGACCATCAAATTGCTTCTGCAAACGAGTCAGTACATGTCCTGTGACACGGTGGATCATCTGGAGATCTGCTACACCGGCAGATTCAAAGGCGGCCCGCAGCCCATGTTCTAATTTTGATGTTTGAAACTCTTCGATGCGCCCGTCGCGTTTTCGGATGGATTTAATAGATACTACATATTCCCAAACGGCCTGAGCGGCACGTTGGGCATCCGTGAGTTGATCATGACTCTGATGTACCCGTCCGGTAGAAGAGGGGGAATCAGAGGCAACAGAAAAAACGACCGGCTCTTTCATAGTAAAGAGAGAAGGGCTGGGACCCGCGATAAAATGAATAGAGAGGAACAATGAGCTGTTTTCGGCCGATCGACCCCGCACCTTACAAGATTGAAAGTGCGGAATTGGCGTGATCGAAGATGCGAGAAGACGGCTCAACCACTATATCTTGTGGTGCAAATTTGATTATACCACAAGATATAGTGGTTGAGAGACCTTCTTTAGCAATGAATTGTGGATAACATTGTCCAAGTCGGTAGCTAGTAGCCAGTAGTTAATAGGGCACGAATATTTCAGCTGACGATCACCACTGACGGGCTCTTTTCATAGCCCCAATGATAGATTGAGCGCTGTCCGCGGCAGTTCTTCTGGTAGTTGAATGGAAATGGGAATCTGTTGCTTCTGACCTAGACGATCTACGTAAGCAACATATCCGTTCTGAAGAGCATGATCGTACACATCACGCGTGACACGGACATCTTGCAAACAGTAATCACGCAATTTATCAATCTCTCCTTTTTTCCAGTACTCAACCGCCATGAGACCGTGTCCGCTCTTCCCGATCCCAAGCGTCGCCTGTGCTACATCATCAAGTTTAATGCGGAATCCGAGCTTGCGTTCAATTTCTACCAGCAAATCACAGGTCGGTAAACGCATGATGTCCCCGGTGTAATAACTTTGCAAGCAAGGATAATCAAAGCCAATGAGATTGTATCCAATGATGCGACTTGCTCGTTCTAATCGTGGCCATAGCTTAGGCAGATCCTCCTGAAGAAATGACTCGAACGTGTCTGTTTCATAAAAATAAACCCCCACCAAGGACACTTGCAGCAAAGAGGGGTTGTAAGCGCCGACATCTTGAAAGGTGTTGCGTGTTTCGATATCGAGAACAACTTCGGTACGTAGCATAAGGAAAGAGGCGAGCAAAAGAATAACACATGGCAAGACTTGTTCAAAGTCTTTTTTCCCTCTATCGTAAAGGGATAAAAATGAAACACCTTTCTTTGAATTTCTTTTTTATTTTTTCTCTCACGTTTGCGCCAATTTTTGTCTCAGCGGCAACCGTGACTGATTCATTACCGAACGCTGCACTGGAAGCGGTTGTTTGGGTTGGATGCGGTAATCGACAAGGTTCTGGGACGGTTATTCATGGTGAAAAAGGTTATATTCTCACCGATGCGCACGTGGCGATCGATATTAATACTCAGACAGTTCCAACGAATTGCACTATTGGGTTCATGGATCCACACACCCAACAACCGCGCTATTACTATCAGGCTATTGTGGATAAATATGTGTTTGACGAAACGCATAATCGCGATTTCGCCATTCTTCAAATAACAGACCAAGTCAGCGCGGACGGTCTAACGCGTCCGTTCCCTTTTATTAAGACCAATGAATTTGCGACCGTCGGTCAGATGATCGGTGTTTACGGATTTTCCCAGGGTGGCTCGCATCTTGTTTCACGCACGGGTACCATTCAAAAATTTGAACACGGATTTGTGGAAACTACGGCTGAAATCAGCCCTGGTGATTCGGGAGGTGCGGGACTAGATGCCGATTACCACTTGATTGGCATTCCCGCTCGGATCGTCACGGCCACCTCTGCTGACAATAAGACGCTTTCCGTAACCTATGAACTTGAGGATATCCGCGCCGTCATGATTTGGCTTGATACCTACGGCGAGAATCAACACGACGTCTATTTTACGCACGCGGATTATCAGCATTATCACCAAAATGCGGTGTTTATTCAAAATTCAGATTTGGACTGCCAATATGTGGCGCGTAGCCCCATTGAATCAACGGTTTATTGCCTCATGAATAATGGTGATCGCTTAGTCTTTCCAAACGATGCCACGTTTTTAAGCTGGTTTCCCAACTTCCACGGCGTGGCGATGGTGAGCGCGCGTTCGATTGGCGAATATCCCCTTGCCCGTAATGTGACTTTTAAACCTGGTACGCTTGTTAAATCTGCCACGTCAGCGCGGGTGTATGTGGTCGTTGATAATTTTGGAACCATGCGTTGGATTCCAAACGAAGAGAAGGCAAAGCAACTCTGGGGACCGAGCTGGGCATCGCTCATAAAGGATATTCCGGATGAGTTTTGGATCAACTACACCATTGGCCAGCCACTAGACAGCTAACATTCTTATGCTTCCGCTGATTGTTGTTGGCGTTTGCGCTCAAAATTCTTTAAAAATTGTTTGCGGATACGAAGATTTTTTGGGGTGACCTCCAGCAATTCATCATCACCCAGATATTCCAGACACTCCTCAAGCGACATGGTGCGCGGAGTGGTCAGACCTTCTGCAACAC
>CAYPSC010000071.1:0-5511 GCA_964413385.1 uncultured Gammaproteobacteria bacterium
TTACAATCCCGTCCGCCCGTGGTTGTTGTTATGGGTCATGTGGATCATGGAAAAACGAAGACGCTTGATGCCATTCGCAAGACCAACGTGGTCGAAAAAGAATCGGGCGGCATCACGCAGCATATTGGTGCTTACCAGGTGGAAAAGAAGGGGCAGAAAATTACGTTCATTGATACGCCAGGGCATGAAGCCTTTACGGTCATGCGTTCGCGTGGAGCAAAAGTTGCTGACATCGCCATTTTGGTTGTGGCCGCGGATGACGGCGTGCAGCCCCAGACCAAGGAGGCGATTGATATTATCAAGGCTGCAAATCTCCCCTTTGTAGTTGCCCTGAATAAAATTGATAAGCCAGAAGCTGACCCAAATCGTGTCATGGGTCAACTGGCAGAAGTTGGCGTGACGGTTGAAGAATGGGGCGGAAAAGTTCCCATGGCGAAAATTTCTGCAAAGACTGGGCAGGGAATTGATGATCTGCTTGAGCTCGTGCTGTTGGTCGCGGAAGTGGAGAAAGAGCGCATCGTGGCAAATCCAAAACGGTTGGCAGCCGGAACGGTGATCGAAGCGCACGTCGATAAGGGCGAAGGAAATGTGGCGACAATTTTGGTGCAGACGGGCACGCTCCACCGTAATGATTGGCTTGGTATTGGCGGTGCTGCCTACGGGCGTGTGCGCGCGATGCGTGATTGGACAGGAAACCAAGTGGAAGAGGCTCCTCCGGGAACACCGGTCAAGATTTTAGGATTTAAAGTCGCGCCTGCTGTGGGAGACATCGCAGAGGTGCCGGAAAATCCTAAAGAGTTAGAACAGAAAAAGGTGAAGACGGCCACACAGGTCGTCGAAACGTTGACGGCAGCAAAGGTGCAGCCCGTAGAAGGCGAAGAAGCGCCAAGAAAGGCCATGTTGAATATTATCCTGAAGACGGACGCGCTTGGTTCGCTGGAAGCGATTTTGGGATCTCTCGAAAAAGTAAAACACGATTTAGTTGGAGTTGATGTCATTCAAAAGGGATTGGGGAATATCACGGAAGGGGATATTGAGCGCGCGGCTAACGCCAGGCCGTCTGTCGTCTATGGCTTTAACGTCGTCATGCCAACGCAAATCGAACTGGATGCGCGTGACAAGGGGGTGGAAGTTAAATTGTACAAAGTTATTTACGACTTATTTGATGATGTCGTGGTTAAATTGAACCAACTCTTACCACAAGAAGTCGTTGTAACGGAATGGGGGAAAGCAGAAGTGGCGGCTGTGTTCCGCACAGAGCCTGGCAAGATGATTGTTGGTGCAAAAGTGAAAGAAGGAAAGTTGCTGGCCGGCGCAAAGGTACGCGTCTGGCGCGGGAGCGATCCAATGGGCGAAGGGGTTTTGGAATCGCTTCAGTCGGGAAAATCACCCGTCAAAGAAGTTGGCGCTGGACAGGAATGTGGGCTGTCTTACAAGGGAAAAATTAAATTACAAACCGGTGACCGTTTAGAAGCGTACACGGAAGAATCAAAAACACGCAAAGTGGAAACGTTTCGTTGAACGTGAGCGCCAAAACGAACAGCACTCCCTGAGATCGCCGAGAATGGCATGGGAGTGCAGAGGAGTTCGTCCAGCAAGAGTCTGGTCACGGGTCGAAGAAGGTGAGCAGGCGGATGACGATCTCGAGAGCGAGACTGGCGGCGAGGCGCCTTACGCGGCCGCGCATCAGTTGCTCATTCCGAGACCGTGGCCGTAGCGATCCGTAGCCAGGCCAATGGCGAAAAAGACGAAGATGAAACCGATGCCGAGTAGATATTCCATGAGATCTCCTGTAGTTAGGCGAGGGAGAGGGTATCAAAAGATAAATGGCCAATCAAGAGTATCAAAAAATCCCCGTAACCATGGTGGACGGGGATTTTGTCTCCATGGTGTTAACCCTTCTCAACGATCTCCATTTTTTTATTCGGTTCCCAGGTGACGGCAGCGATAAAATGCATTTTTTCTGAAGTAAAGAGATCGGGTTGGCTTTCGCGAAGAACTTGTTTGGCGAATGCGAGCAAGCCACGCGCTCGGCCCACGGCCTGGCGATAATCCAGACCTGGCTCATGATAGGTGACGGAAGTGATCAAGGTCGCATCCTTTCCTGGCATTTTGGCTAAGTTTTTTTGGACGAGAGAACCGGCAACGCGAATAGATTCTGCCAAATTGGGATCTGCATCATTGATAATAAGAGCCATATTCTCTTCGGCGAGCCAATCAAAACCCTGACCCACGGCGATAACCTGTTCATTGTGATCTTTATGCTTGAGATCACGTGGCTGCTTGGTAAGTTCTGCGACACGTCGCGCGTTGCCCATGAGTAAGGGGATGAGATCTTCAATGGTCTGTTCATGCATGATGGGAAACGCTTTCCGCATCATCTCTCGTGCGTCTTCTTCGGTTTTTCCCACAAGCATTTCTCCGGACACATCACCGTTTTGGCCATGAAGGATAAGGATATCGCGGTCCGTTTCTACTCCCGCTGTGACCGCATCCATTTGATCGCCAAAGACAAAGGCGAGGTCTTGCTGCAGGGTTTCTGCATGCTTGCGTGCAGATTCCGTATCGTATTTCCATCCAGCGCATCCTAAATGGTGATCACTCGCGCTGTAGTGATAGCTTACAAAAACACAGTTGCGACTTCCTATGCTCATAGCCTTTTCTACCCAGTGGCGCATGCGGCCTAAAAAGCTTGGCCACCAGACCTGAAATTTCCCACCAATGGCTCGAAATGGTTTGACGAGACCCATGGGTGTCTGGGTCATAAGAGGGAAGTTGACACGGCCATCCATGCACTTAATGCATCCAAAAAAAGTCGGATGCTTGGCCCAATAACGCCGACGCGCTGATTCATCTGCTGTATATCGATAAGATTGCTGTTCGTTTAACTCAATTAGACGCTGTTGAAGAGTACTCATAGATCCGAAAAAGATACGGAAATTGATGGGGTTTGGCAAGAGCAAAAAATGAAAAAGAAAAACGGCAGCCGTCTCAGGTCGCGCGAGTCGTGACGTGACTGCGTGGAGACGACTGCCATTAGGACTATCAGGAAGAGGCGGTTGACACCCTCAAGGCTGAGGGGATAGTGGTGGGGCTTGGACAGACGAGTTCGTCTGGCGAGGTCCGAGCTTTCCATTCTCCCCAGGCTGACGGCGCAACGAACCAGGTCTCGTTGCTTCCATCGCCATGGTCAACATGCAGAAAAGTCGCGACCCGTAGATGAGGGAAGTGCTCTCGGATGCGATGCTTTGCGCCGATGAGGAGATCGAGTGCCTGGAGCATAGATACACCCGCCGCTTTAGCCTTCCCACAAGGCCAGTGTGCGTAGGCTGCAACCGTATTCAGGTTTTTCAACTCAGGCGTTTCCCTGATGTCCTCAAGGATAACCTCGTCTCTCGGAATCATGTGGATGAGAGGCGAATCCCGAGGGAGGTTCAGTGCGCCGCCGTTGATAGCGATCAGGTGGATGCGTCGGTGGCCGAGTCTATCACGTGCGAAATCGAGGAGCTCCGGCGAACGGTCGCAGTCGCCACAGGCGACGAGGATGACTCCCTTCTTGTCAGGATCGAGTTGGTAAGCGTCATGTCTCCGAAGGACCCCGGCCGCATGGAGCGCGGACACGAGAGCAGCTTCTTTGAGCGCTTCTGGCATGGCAACCCCTTTTTGACTAGTTGAGCGTTTCTTAAAAAACGCGTGATTATTTTGAGCGCAAAAAAAATGGCTCGTCAATAGCCTTAATTTTTTTGCTCCTTGCTTCTTCTTGCCCCTCCATCTAAGATATTCGAACTCATATTTTTTCTTTCTCCTATGGAACATACATTCACTGATCAAAACTTTGACGCAGAAGTATTGCAATCGCCCGTTCCGGTAGTCGTGGATTTTTGGGCTGAATGGTGCGGACCGTGTCGTATCATGTCGCCGATTGTCGAAGAGGTGGCTCATGAGTTTGATGCGAGCAAGATCAAAGTAGGAAAGTTGAACGTGGATCAAAACCAGTTTACGGCTCAACAGTTTAGCGTGATGTCCATCCCAACGTTTCTTGTATTTAAAGATGGAAAAGTCGTTGACCAAATTGTTGGTTCCATGCCAAAGGACGTCTTCAAGCAGAGGATAGAAAAACATCTGGTTTAAGCGAATCTCATCAAGAATTTCATGCGTGATCTCATCATCATTGGCTCTGGCCCTGCTGGTTGGACCGCGGCAATTTATGCCGCCCGGGCGGAATTAAAGCCGCTGGTGTTTGAAGGGCTAGAAACGGGTGGTCAGCTCATGACAACGACAGACGTGGAAAATTTCCCTGGTTTCCCTAAGGGCATTCAAGGTCCTGAGCTCATGCAACTCATGCGCGAGCAGGCTAAGCGTTTTGGGACGGAAATCATTTCCGAGCTCGTCGAATCCCTGAAACCGATCGAAGGTGGGTTTGAACTCACCGCTAAGGGCCAGACCTATCAATCAAAAACCATCATTCTCGCGACCGGTGCTACAGCCCGCCGTTTAGGATTGGAATCAGAAAAAGCTTTATATGGGCACGGTGTCTCTGCTTGCGCGACGTGTGATGGCTTCTTTTTCAAGGGCAAGAAAGTGGTCGTGGTTGGTGGGGGAGACAGCGCCATGGAAGAAGCAAACTTTCTTACACGCTTCGCCGATCAGGTCACGATTGTGCATCGCCGGGATACATTCCGCGCTTCCAAAATCATGCAAGAACGAGTATTAGCAAATCCTAAAATCGATGTTATTTGGAATGCAGAAGTCGTAGAAATTTTGGGTGTCGATGTTGGCCATGTGACGGGGGTGAGGCTTCGCGATGTACAAACTGGCGAGACGAGAGATCTCTCGATCGACGGAGTTTTTGCTGCGTGTGGCCATGAACCAAATTCAAAACTAGTCGAAGGGTGGGTGGAGATGGATCAAAAGAAATACATTAAAACAATAAGCGGCACGTCGCATACCAGCGTCCCTGGATTGTTTGCTTGCGGCGACTTGCAAGATCCCCGTTATCGTCAGGCTATTACCGCTGCTGGCTCAGGCTGCATGGCCGCGTTGGATGCGGAAAAATATTTGGCAGAACATCCATAAAGCAAAAAACCGTACCCCGCGCAGAGCACGAGATACGGCTCCTTGCGTTGTACGATTCAGTTCAGTAGATGGACGGGATCCTCCAAAGTTCCAAGGATCGTCTCGGAGGGAACGAAATCGAGAGCATCATCGGCCGTACTGCGCCTCAGCTCCTGCCATCGCTCCAGCCGCCACGCAGCCCGATCCGCTTCGGCCCACTTTTCAAGGTAATCGTCTTGGTAGGCCTCCGTATCCTCGTAGCCGAACTCCGCCCGCATATATTTGTTCCAGGGTTCCGCCCACTCCTTGGGGAAGAACCGCTGTCCCGCAGGCAATCGCATGTAGCACTCTCGGCAGAGGCGGGTGTTTTTGGCCCCGAGATGGGTATGGAGATCCTCTTTCAGGGACGATCCTCCGCAGTTGCTGCACTCGTCGCGCTTCTGCTCCGACATTGCC
>CAYPSC010000072.1:0-5499 GCA_964413385.1 uncultured Gammaproteobacteria bacterium
TCAGACGGAATAAAGAAAAATCAAAATCCCCCAAGGTGAAAGCTGAGGGGGATTTGATTATCCCTTCCGCCCTCCTTGCCAAAGTTTCTAAAAAGGGCTAAACTAGGGCCACTATAAAGCTCTAGTCTTAACTTTATGTCACGCATTTGTGCATTAAGCGGTAAACGTGCCAACTTTGGCCATTCCCGCAGTCACTCAAATATCGCGAGTAAACGCCGCCAAAACGTCAATCTCCAAACGGTCACGATTAATGGTAAGCGCTACCGCATTGCCGCCCGCACGCTCAAAACCCTAAAAAAACTCGCTCGCGAAATCCACGGCGAAGAAGAGAAAAAATCAGCACTCGTAACAGAATAAAAAAGAATCCCCCTTGCAAATGCTTGGGGGATTTTTCTATAAGACGCGTTCCTGTGTTTTTTTAATAATCTTAAATGCCTCTTCCGCCTTATCCACGACTTGCAGAATACTTAAATCAATCTGATCTACAAATCGATGATCTCCATACACCATCCGCTCTAACCAAGAAATCATCGGATGCCAAAAGGTTCGACCAATCAAAATAACCGGAACCCGATCCGACATCTTCCCCGTTTGAATCAAAGTAACGATTTCGAAAAGTTCATCCAATGTCCCAAAGCCTCCAGGCATAAACACATACGCCTGAGCAGAAGCCGATAACATGACTTTCCGCGTAAAAAAGTAATGGAACCCCATGTAATGGTTCAAGTAAGGATTACGGCGTTGCTCAAGAGGAAGGCTAATATTTAGACCAACAGAATTTCCACCAACTTCAAACGCTCCTCTATTCCCAGCCTCCATAGCACCAGGACCACCACCGGTTACAATCGTATAACCAGCCTTAGCACACAAAGATCCTAAGCGCTGCGCCTCTTGATAAAAAGGATCGTCCTGACTCATCCGCGTACTTCCAAAAATACTCACTTCATTCTTGAGGCGCGAAATAAACTCGAAACCCTCGACAAATTCAGCTAAAATACGAAAAATCCGCCAGTTAATATTCTCTGTAAAATCACCCTCCGTAACTGGACTACTTTTTGTATCTGCATGGCGCAACCAATGCCGCACACGCTTTGACCCCGTGGATTCGTTATCACTCGAGACGTGCGGCCCAGTCCAAGATGGTTCTATATCGTGTAAATAAGGGTTTCGATACGGACCCGAATGTTTTTGATCCGACGACTTTAAAGAGCGTTTCTTCCCATTTGCCATACACTGCTTATTTTAACAGAAATACCCAACATTGAAAAACACAAAAACGGATGACATCAGAATACCTCACGAACGGAGCTAAAAAGTTTGCTCAACGGTACGCGAAGGCGTTCTGACGACAGGATCCGTTTTTGATCAAACCAAAATTGTTTACAAAACCGCTTCCTTGGCCGCCTTTGCCACACGGAACTTGACGACGGTCTTTGCTGGAATCTGAATCGTCTCACCCGTTGCTGGATTGCGTCCCTGGCGCGCCTGACGGTGAACCTTTACCAGCTTACCCAAACCAGGAACCACAAACTCGCCACTGCTTTTAACCTGCTTATAAGCCATTTCTACCAAGGCCTCCATCATCATCACAATATCCTTCTTAGCGAGGCCCGTCTTAGCGGCGAGCTCCTGCATGAGCTGAGACTTAGTCATCTTGGCCATAACATTGTAAAAACCCTTAAAAATTAATGAATAAAGAGGGTTTGCGCCATCATTATGCGTCTTCTACAGTAAAAAGACAAGAAAAACCCTAGGAAAAGTCAAGACTTATCATTGCTGTTGTCAATATTATCCCGTATAGTGCACCCATCTCCTCTACCGATTCTCTACTTAAGATTCGATGCTTATTCGGGCTAGCGGGACTTGAACCCGCGGTCTCATGCACCCCATGCATGCGCGATAGCCAACTTCGCTATAGCCCGAATAAATATCGAATCAAGCTGGATTTTTATAGCATAGTTCTGTCTCCCTGACTATATGTCTTCTCGTGATCTCGACTTTCTCTATGAAGTTGGCTCGATGCGCAATTGCGCTCGCGGTTGGAAGCAACATCTTGGTACGGACTGTGCAAGCACCATGGAACATACACTCCGCGTCGCTTGGATCGCACTCATTCTCTCACGCCGCGCAAAGCAAGGTAATGAAGAAAAAATTCTCAAAATAGCCTTGGCACATGACATCGATGAAAATCGCGTCTCCGATTTAAGCTATGTTCAAAAGGTGTATGTAAAGGCTGACGAAGAAGCTGCGATCCATGATACATTTCAAGGAACAATTCTTGATGACTTTGAAGAACTTCTCCAAGAATATCAAAAAAGAGAATGCATCGAAGCGCAATTCGTTAAAGACGCCGATAATCTCGATATCGATCTGGAGATGAAAGAGCTAGAGGAACGCGGTCAAAGAGTCCCTCCTGCTTGGAATGAATTCCGCAAAACCATACGAAACCAAAAGCATTAAACGGACACCGCAAGGCAACTATGGGATGAAATCCAGACATCTGATCCAGCAACATGGCATATTACATGGAATAAATGGCTAAAAATACCCAATGCTGGAAGATAAAGAACTCAACCTTGCCAAATTCGCGAAAATCTGTTATATTTTTCCCCGTTGGCCCGGGAAGGGCCTTTTAGAAACCAATGTTATGAACCCGTTCCAAAAACTCGTAGACTATCTTCGCTCGTCCCAAACAGAGCTCAAGAAAGTCTCTTGGCCAACGCGCCGCGACACCATCCGCTACAGCATCCTCGTGATTGGCATTAGCGTTGTCGTTGCCGTCTTCTTTACCGCTTTAGATACAGGACTCCATGCCTCTGTCATAGCTGCCTTAGCGCGTAAACAACCGGTACAGACCCAGACTCAACAGCAAACAAACACACAAATGCCGGTGACGCCGGAGACCCCACCTATTAACGTAAACGCCGTTACAGCTTCTGGTACGCCAATCAATATAGAGGTCAACCCATTGAAATAACCGTATGCCAAAACAAACCGCCGATCTCGGCCGCCGTTGGTACACAATCCACACCTACTCCGGTTATGAAGAAAATGTCGCCAACAACCTCCGTCAACGTGTGGAAACGTTGGGCATGCAAGACAAAATTTTCAATATTCTCGTGCCCAAAGAAAAGAAAATTAAGATTAAAAATGGAAAGCGCCGGGTGCTAGAAGAAAAAATCTTTCCTGGCTATGTACTCGTAGAAATGGTCGTGACAGATGAGTCATGGTATGTAGTACGCAACACGCCAAACGTCACAGGATTTGGAAGCACCGGCCTGACTCCAACTCCCCTTTCGGAAAAAGAAATCGACGCCATCATGAAACGCATGGGTACGACTGAAGAGCCACAAATCACCATTGATCTGCAGCCCGGCATGGCGGTGAAAATCGGCGAAGGACCGTTCAAAGGGTTCGAAGGCAAAGTCAATGAAATCGATGGCTCTCGCGGAAAAGTCAAAGTCTTGGTCAGCATGTTCGGTCGCGAAACCCCCCTTGAACTCGACTTTACCCAAGTGAAAAAAATCTAGCTCTGGCTAGATTTTTTTCGTTCTGATCCCTTGCTAAAAATCTCGCTTTCTGCTATAAATAGCGCACTGTTACGCAGTGTTGGCGGCGCTCCCCGCCTCTTAAATTGAATTGTGAAATTTTGAAAATTGATGAGATGCGAAGTCTTGGAGCCAGAAAAATTGCGAAGCGTACTAAAACGTACGATGAACAATTTCTCGGGCGAAAGACGAGCAGATCGCAATTTTCAAAGCTGAACCCTATGGCTAAAAAAGTAAAAACGCTAATCAAAGTCCAAATCATTGGTGGACGCGCGACTCCAGCACCTCCGCTCGGTCCAGCCTTGGGCCAACATGGCATGAACATCGCTGAATTCTGTCAGCGCATCAACGCCGCAACACAGGATCGGATGGGTGAGGTTGTGCCAGCTGTGATCACGCTATACGAGGATCGTTCCTACACGTTCATCTTAAAGACGCCGCCGGTCTCGGCTCTCCTCAAAAAAGCGGCAAAAATCGAAAAAGGATCAGGCAAACCATTGACGGATAAAGTTGGTAAAGTCACCAAAGCTCAAATCAAAGAAATCGCCGAGAAGAAAATGCCAGACTTGAACTGCCATACCATCGAAGCAGCTATGAGCCAGGTAGAAGGCACGGCTCGCAACATGGGTATCGAAGTCATAGGTTAACAGGATCAACAAAGACACAAAAGTCCAGCCACGCGCTGGGCTTTTCGTTTACGATGGATCCGTATCAGGCGGTTCCCAGGATTCCTGACCCGCCTCTGGAATCGCTCCCCAAGCGATCACATAAAGAATTCCGAGCGGAACAATCCCTGTCATAAGCCACAAAAAGGCGTAGGCAATACGCAACGGGCTTGGATCAAGGTGATAAGTTTCCGCCGCACCTCCAAACACACCGCCCAAAATGCGATCTTTTTTGGAACGATGGAGTCTTTCCATACAAAAACAACCGTACGTCCAACACGCTAAAAATACAACCTCATCCGTCATTCTTGATGATCACATAAAGTATCGACTACATTTTTTCTTCTTCCTCGTATTCCGCCGCCGATCGGAGCGTAAACGAACAAACCATAGGCACTTGACCAAAGATTAAAAATGGCTGAGCATTGGAGCCAAGCCACAGCGCGATCAACACGCAAAAGAAGATGCTATCATGGCGAACGAGATGCGTTCCTCGGGTCACAACGGCGCAATCAAAACCGGCATTCTCACTTCCATGCTATTGCGTTCAATACTGGGTGGAATAAGGCTCTACTTTTCGACCAAACCCAGCGCCATTAATCTCCGAAGGATGTCTTTCTTCGTACTCGTAGGCCTGGTCACTCCCCCGCCTCTGGTCAGAGCTCTTTCGTACATCATCCTACTCCGCCGCCAGCACCAATGATGATTCGGCGCCTTGACTGCCGATCCGCGGACGCACTCAGTGTGTCCGCGGATTTTCGTAAATAGATGCAAATAGATTTATTCGTCAAATGATGGCTCATTTGCTATTCTTAAATAAATTATTCTTACTTATTTATGGAATTTCTTGATTTTCTTAAAAAAGATGCCGTTCCTCCCCCGCTATCCCCAGAAAATCAAGCACGACAAGCACAAAGAAGAGAAAATCTCCTCAAAAGAATACCAGATTATGTAAGGGCTGAATTCAATCTACTCTTCTCTGTATATTACGAAACCCACGCCCGCGAGCTTCCAGAAGAAGCAGCCTTAATTCCACGTGTTCAGATGAATCCGCAAAAACGAGGAGAGGCCGAGGCGGCCCTAAGAGATCCAGACCTTGTCGCAAAGTTAGAACATCAAATAAGAGAAAGGCTTGATGCAGCCGACGAGAATGATACGACACAACCTGGATGGGTTTCGGCACGAGACATCAATGAACACCAAAACGGTTGAGAACAAAGTAGCCGACACAAAAAGGATTGACAATGTCGCGACAAGCCCCAGTGCTCTGACACTGGGGACTCAGA
>CAYPSC010000073.1:0-5446 GCA_964413385.1 uncultured Gammaproteobacteria bacterium
GACATACACCTGCGCTTCTTCGTTACCCCGTTTCGTCATGACCCGGAAGTACTTCTGGGTCGCACGTACACGCGAGGGGGACGGTGACAGATCAATGAGCAACTTGCAGCGGGGAGAATTCCAGCCTTCGATCAGCACCCCGACATTGATTAGGGTGTCGATTTTGCCGGATTCAAAGCGTGCGAGCAGCTCTTTCCGATCCTGTCCCCGCTTCCCACTCAAGATGAGGCCAGGTTCCGGTCTTCCGGCGGGTCGATGCTCAAGCAGGTACTTGTAGAGATCGTAGGCCTGCTGGCGGGAAGTGCAGCAGATGAGCGCCGGGATGTCGGCGTTACCACTCTCATACCGGTACACGGTCGTCGCCTCAAAGAACGGTGCAGCCGACATGATCCTGCCGAGCCGCTCTTCGTCGTAGTTACCCGCCTTCATCTCGACCGTCGAAGCATCGACATCGACTTCCGCGAGCCACACTCGCAACGGCGCGAGCATGTTCAGTTCGACCGCCTCACGGAGCGTAATCTCGTGGATTAGTTCAGGGTAGAACCTGCTGAGCATCTTATCCGCGTTATAGTCGGGCGTGGCCGTGAGCGCAATACGGATGGCGTCGGGTTCGAAGCCTTTCCTTAGCACTTCGAGACGTTTGTGCGTCATCGTATGGTGACCCTCGTCCGCAAGGACGAGTGCCGACCGCTGCATCGCCCATGGGAGCTGACCTTTCTTTTTCCAGAAGTCCCATGCCATCTTGTATGTCGTGACGTTGACGCCGAATTCGACGGGCGATTTCTCGAGGCCGTAGTACATCCCGACGGGGACGCCCGGGAGCCGCTCGCGAAACTCCACCGCGGCCTGTTCAACGAGCGTTTGTGTCGTCGTGAGGAAGGTGGCGGTGAGCGCGGACGCATTGATGAAATGTGCCGCGAGCACAGTTTTGCCAGTTCGCGGTGGCAGAATCACACGCGCGAACGGCGAACGTGCATCCTGACCGCCATGCGTTGCGATATCCGTGAGGTACTCGGTGAAGTCGACAAACACATCAAGCTGTTCAGGTCGGAGCTGATCCAGCACCGACTTCATGGACGTCATTTGGTCGATGTGGTGAGCCGCGCGGAGCAACCGCTCGGCCATGGGATCGGTTCTCCCATTGAACTCAAGCAGCCGCTTTTCCACGATGTCCTCCTATTGTTTTCTATGTTTTCGATGAACGTTTCCACCATGGAAACGTTAGTAGGAAAGCTACAAAATGGGCTTTTGTCAATGATAGAGTGACAATTTTAGGCTAAAATGAGAGAAATTATGGTCGAATAGTTTCAATTTTTACCCCAAATTCAACTCCCTCGCGTCGCTTCTAACACAAGTAAATCCTCCAAATGGAGGGCTCGTTCTCGGTGCGTCCTGAGGGGGGGGCTTACTCGCGCTTTACTCCTCTTACAGCCAAACTTTCGGTTTTCTGTAGGTCTTTCCCTCTACACGAGATAGGGAAACATGCCGGGCTTGTTTTCCCTGTGACCTTTCAAGTTCGGTTCTCCTCCGTGCGATAAAGAAAACCCTGGCAAAAGCCAGAGTTTTCTTGATGGTGCGCCCTGAGGGAATCGAACCCCCATAACCGGTTCCGAAGACCGGGACTTTATCCGTTAAGCTAAGGGCGCGATCAATTATTTCCCATTTACACCAAGTGCCGGCGCTGTTCCTCGTTCCACTGGTTTTGTTCGCCAACCTTTGGCCTCTAATCCAGCCTCGGCTGCTGCTACCTGCGCCTCCTGTTTTGACGATCCGCGACCAACAGCAATCATTTCTTTATCCAGGAATACGCCTACCGTGAACTCTTTGTTATGATCCGGCCCCTTTTCTTCTAGAACTTTATATGTCGGCGTGACGCCTAACATTTCCTGTGCCGTCTCCTGGAATTTGCTCTTCGCATCTACGTAGAGCTCTAGCTCAAGGATGTGCTTGAGGTGCGACAAAATATGTTTTTGGATAAACGCTTCCGCTGCTTTCATGCCTGCATCTAGATAGATCGCGCCAATGATCGCTTCGATGGCATTCGCCAAAATGTACATGCGTGCTTTGCTGTCCTTATCGCGCGCTTCACCTTTTGAGAGCAGAAGGTATTCTTCAAACTGCAAATCACGCGAGATGCCAGCGAGTGTCTTTGCGTTGACGAGCGCGGCCCGCCAGTTAGTTAAATCACCCTCAGGATTCGCGTAGTTTTTATACAGATGTTCTGTCACGATTAGTTCGAGCACGGCATCGCCTAAAAACTCAAGGCGCTCGTTGTGCGCAAGAGGGAAATCGCTGTGTTCGTTCAAGTAAGAACGGTGGGTCAAGGCCTGCAGGAGGAGCGATCGGTCACGGAATCCGTGTCCCAAACGTTCTTCCAGCGGGTGGAAATCTGGCATGTCTATCATAAGGGAGTCGGGGAATGAGGTTTTTCTTCCTTTGGTTTATCTGATTCTTTGGTGATGCCTCGAGCGATCTGATCACGGTAAATGGCGCCAAGAACGCCGTTCACAAATTTGCCGCTCGATTCGCCGCCATAAGTCTTGGCCAACTCAATGGCCTCGTTGATCGCCACCTTGCTAGGGATGTCAAAGTTAAACAAAAGTTCATACGTACCGATACGCAGGACGTTGCGATCAACCGTTGTGATCTTTTCCAAGGGCCAGTCCGGGGCAAACTTACTGATGGCGGTATCGATTTCCAGTTGATGCTCCGCACATCCCTTCACGATTTGTTTGGCGAATTCCTTTTCATCTAACTTGTGCGCAAATTCCTCCAGATTGCGTTCTATGATCTCCATCGCGTTGCGTGCTCCATGATAAAAATCCCACTCATAGAGCGATTGCATCGCGATCGCACGCGCGAGATGGCGATTGGACATAAGATGGAGAAAGGGCGAAGGGGCGAGGAGGGGCGAGGTTAGGCTTTGGGTTTCTCTTCCGTTTTTTCTGGTGCCTGTTTGGTAGCCTGGGGTTTTGTTTTAGCGAGCATTTTTTCCAATTTGCGTTCACGACCCTTAATGTGGATCGGAATACCATTGTACTCTGTGGCTCCTGGTGCAGCTCGATGCATGAGGTGCATGGCCTGGCTCTTTTTATCAAGCACGAGCGCTGGTTTGGTTAACGCAAAATGAGAGGCGCGTCGGCGTTTATGTGAGGATGTTCTGCGGTGTCCAGTTAAACCCATAGAAGCTTAATGTCATCCAAAATGACACGTTCAAGAAAAGAAATTATTTAATAAATGTAGTTTATCAAAATCTTGAGATTTTTGCAAGAGTTTGCGTTTTTTTGGTTCAATCAGCCATAGTAAATCCATCGTTTTTGCCTATTGCATTGATCGCGGTTTGTTGTTATATTTCGGCTAATTTTATGCAACAAACACTTGTCTTGATCAAACCGGACGGAGTTCAGCGTGGGCTGATTGGCGAAATTATCCAGCGTTTCGAGCGTGTTGGCCTCAAGCTTATTGCTTTAAAAATGGTCCACCCGACACACGAGGACGTGGATAAACACTACGCATTAACTGAGGAATGGATGCGGGCGGTATACGAAAAAGCCAAAACGAAGTACGAGGCAGACAAAAAGCCATTCCCGTTTCCGGACCATATTGCTTACGGCATGGAAATTAAACGCGGGTTAGTGGAATTCTTGAAGTCTGCACCGATTGTGGCCATGGTGTTAGAAGGGGAGCAGGCAGTCCCGCTTGTGCGCAAGTTGGTGGGTGGAACCGAGCCATCTTCTGCCAATCCAGGCACGATCCGTGGTGACTTCTCGCACGACACTTACGTGTTATCGAATGCGCAGAACCGTCCGCTACGTAATTTGATTCACGCTTCTGGGAATGAGCAAGAAGCCAAACAAGAAATCGCTGTGTGGTTTACCAACGAAGAACTTTACAAGTACGAGCATGTAAATGATCGTGTACAATACGATCCAGAATGGTTCTTGAGTTAGTCTGTAGCAAGTAGTTTGTCGTGAGTAGAAGGCTCGGGGTAGAATATCACTGGGTTCTTTTATATACCTTTGGCTACTCGCTACTAGCTAGCGACTACTTACTTTTGTATGTTTTCGTTCCTTCGACGGGATATCAAAAAATTAGGGCCAGGTTTTATTACGGGCGCATCAGATGATGATCCGTCTGGTATCGCGACCTACTCTCAAGCGGGCGCGCACTTTGGTTTTCTGACTTTGTGGAGTGTGTTTTTGACGATCCCTCTCATGATCGCTGTTCAGGAGATGTGTGCACGCGTTGCGATCGTGACAAAACGTGGTCTGATCACGAATTTGAGAATGCGCCATTCGCGTGTGCTCGTTGGAGCCGTGGTCTTATTGCTGCTGATCGCAAATACGATTAACCTTGGGGCTGATTTGGGCATGATGGCGAGCACAATCCGTCTCCTTATGCCGCTTCCGTTCAATATTGCACTCATCGTGATCGCCATGATCACGCTAACCTTACAGATCTTTACCTCCTATCAGGTATACGCGCGGTACCTAAAATGGTTAACACTCTCCTTGTTTGCATATATTGGGGTTACTCTCGTTGTTCATGTGGATTGGGGGGCGGCCTTGAGCGCAACCATTTTTCCCCGCCTGAGTTTTTCTCGTGATTATCTTCTTATTCTTGTAGCGCTCCTTGGTACGACGATTTCGCCTTATCTTTTTTTCTGGCAAGCGAACCAAGAGGTTGAGGAAAACCAGGTGGATATCCTTGGTGTTTATGGGCAGAGTACTCATCCGTTGCAGGAAAAATTACATCGCATGCGGTTTGATACAACGGTGGGCATGATTTTTTCCAACCTTGTTGCATGGTTTATTATTTTATCGACCGCTGCTGTTCTTTTTACGCATGGCATTCGCGATATTCAATCAGCAGATCAAGCGGCAGCCGTCCTCACGCCGTTCGTTGGACCACAAGCGTCTCTTCTCTTTGCGATTGGCGTCCTGGGAGCCGGATTTTTAACCATTCCCATTTTTTCGAGTACAGTGGCGTATTCTATCACGGAATTTTTTGGACTTTCTGGAGGTCTCTCGAAAAAGTGGTCGCAGGCTAAATTATTTTATGGCGTTGTCATCGCGGCGACGATTCTTGGTGGTTGCATGAACTTACTTGGGATCTCGCCTGTACGCGCGCTCATCTACGCCGCGGTTATTAATGGCGTGATCTCCGCGCCTCTTTTGCTTTTGATCATCCATCTTGGAAACGATAGGCGAATCATGCAAAAACAGGTGAATGGTCGTTGGTCAAACATTTTTGGATGGGTGGCCTTTGCTGTGATGGCGCTTGCGCCGATAGCCTTGGCTATGGTGAGTTGGTAATAAAAGAAAGCCTCGTCATCTGACGAGGCTTGTGAGTGTGAGCGGGTGCGGTGCGAGGTCTAGCTCGTGACGGGCTCAGGTGGAAGGATAGCGCAGATGCCGAAACTCCCGGCGAAAACGTGGTTGCAGTG
>CAYPSC010000074.1:0-5435 GCA_964413385.1 uncultured Gammaproteobacteria bacterium
GGAAAATTCGGTCCGTATTTCGAGGCCGTGAGTCCAAAAAGCGGAACAGCAGTGAAGGCGTCCCTTCCGCCTGACCTAGCGCCGTCAGATTTAACGCCAGAAAAAATTGAAGAATTAGCTAGCCAGACTCAACAAGGGCCCACCATGCTTGGCACCGATCCAGCGACGGGTAAAAACATCTATTTAAAAACTGGCAGCTACGGACCATATTTGGAATTAGGAGGAGACGAGTCTGTCGTCTCGACCGACACAAAGCAAAGCGGAGAGACCTCGCAGCCAAAAGAATCGCCAGATTCCTCCAAAAAGAAAAAAGAGAAAACAAAACGCGTGAGCGTCCCCAAAGATATTCCCATCGACACACTCGATCACGACAAAGCCGTAGCCCTCCTCTCTCTCCCCCGCCTGCTCGGCACGCATCCGGAGAGCGGCAAGGAAATTCGCGCCGGCATTGGGCGTTTTGGCGCGTATGTCGTGTACGATGGCGATTTTCGTTCGCTAAAAAAAGAAGACAATGTTCTCACCGTTGATTTGAAACGTGCCTTGGAATTGCTCGCCGTACCAAAAGGGACTCGTGGCAGCACAAGTGCCTTAAAAACCATTGGCAACCATCCGGATAATGGAAAGCCAATCACGCTTCACAACGGTAAATACGGTGCGTACGTCAAACACGGCACGATCAACGCAACCATTCCCAAAGATAAAAAACCGGAAGAAATCACGCTCGATGAAGCAGTAACACTTCTTGCAGAACGAAGAACGAAGGGAAAAAAGAAGTGACCATCCCACAACCAAAGAATTATTCAGGGTGGGTAGCAAAAGGTTGACAATAGTGACTTTTAAGTGTAAGAACCGATAGCTCTTTGCAGAGCAACTCACAGGAGGCTCACTCATGTCCGACTTCAAATGTCCGACTTCAAAGCTTTTGAGTTCTTCAGACCAAGACACCACGCCGGTCCAAACGCAGATCAGATCACTAACAAAATACGCAAATGGCTCTCTGGGAACCCGGGGATCAGAGTAATCAATCACGCAATAGCTACAGTGGATATGAGCTGCACAGAAGGACGGCGCGAGGAGGTCTTGATCATGACCGTCTTCTACGAACGGTCTGAGGATCCCAAGCCCGCTCCGTAAACCATCTCGCTCGCTCCATCGCCGTAACTCGTCGACGCCGCCCCTAGCTTCATCGGGGTGCGGCGTTTTGTTTTTTACAAACTTATACTTACTCAAACCCCTTCCTGTAACAAAAAACTATCTCGCTGCATCGAGCTTTACTCGAAAAACACTCGTGTTGCGTGTTTCTTGATGCACATGTTAAATGTGGAGAAATGGACGGCAAAACAACTTCCATCATCCAGACCATTGACGGTCTCTGCAATGTAGTGCGGGAATATGATCCTGGTGCGGATTTATTGTTGATCAAAAAAGCCTACGCTTTTGCCGACGAGGCTCACCGCGGCCAAAAGCGCGCAACCGGCCACCCGTACATCGTTCACCCACTTGCCACCGCCTACACGTTAGCCGAGATGCGTTTACCGCTTCCCATTATCATCGCCGGTCTCTTGCATGATGTCCCAGAAGATACTGAACGCACGCTGGATGATATTCGCAAAGAATTTGGCGATGATGTCGCCTCCATGGTCGATGGCATCAGCAAACTAGGCAAAATCAAATATCGCGGCATGGAACGTTACATCGAGAATCTGCGCAAGATGTTCTTAGCCATGGCCGCAGATGTTCGTGTGGTGTTCATCAAATTCGCCGATCGCCTCCACAACCTCCAAACGCTCGACGCGATTCCCCAAAAAAAACAGTATCGTATCGCCCTGGAATCGCTGGAAATTTATGCCCCCATCGCCAACCGACTTGGTATGGGCGAGATGAAAGGCCGTCTTGAAGACGCAGCTTTTAAATACATCTATCCAAAGGAATATCAGTGGGTTCAAGAATTGGCCAAGACCACGCGCGAAGGCAAGCAAGAATATCTCGAGCGCATCATGCGCATGACCATGGAGAATCTCCAGAACGCTGGATTAAAATCTGCCCAAGTTCATGGCCGTGCTAAGCATCTCTACTCTTTGTATCGAAAATTGTTGAAAAACGATCGTAACATCGCCCGCATTTACGACATTATCGCGGTACGCGTCATCGTCGATTCGGTTGCCGATTGTTATGCCGCGCTCGGCATTATTCATAGCAAATGGACACCCGTGAAAGGACGTATCAAAGATTACATTGCCCAACCAAAACCCAACGGTTATCGCTCACTCCACACCACAGTCTTTTGCGAGGAAGGAGAAATCGTTGAGTTTCAAATCCGCACACCAGAGATGCACCGAGAGAATGAATTCGGTATTGCCGCGCACTGGTCGTACGACGAAGAAGGTAAGCAAGCTATCCTGACAGGCGCCAAAATTCATGCTCCAGCCCATTGGGTTTACGAACTCGTGGATATTCAACAAGAACTGGCGGATAAAAAGAAATTTGTGCAATCGCTGGAAGATTTAAAAATTGATGTATTTCGCGATCGCATCTTCGTCTTTACCCCCCAAGGAGATGTGATTGATTTGCCGGAAGACAGCACGTGTGTTGATTTTGCATACGCTATTCATACAGATATCGGCAACACCTGTACCAGTGCCAAAGTAAATGAACACGTCGCTCCTTTGGAAACGGTGTTGAAGAATGGCGACATGGTAGAGATCATTACTGACAAATCACGCAAAGGACCAAATCCGGCTTGGATTAAATTTGTAAAAACTCGCCACGCCAAACAAAAAGTTCGTCAGCACGCGAGATCAAAAATCGGTTCATGGATTAAAGGCATTTTGCCGGGTATGTAAGCCAAAAATTTGCCAATTCAACCATTGACATTTTATTACAAAAGTGCTATTCTTTGCGCACCCAAACTGGAGGAAGTCATGCACCTTCGACATGCACTCGTCATCGTCGCCGCCTTTCTGCTCAACCTCGCGCCCGCGTCCGCTGACACGCCGCAATCACCGCCCTCGCCACCGCCCAACGCCTTCCGCATGGCCTTGGGTATCGGCCTCCCCGGACTCATCGAGGATGGCACATTGCGACCGGGAACGCCATCCTTCGGCGTCGGACTCTCGATCTTGAACAGTTTCTCGAAGCGCTGGAGTTGGGTCACTGAAATCGGCGCAGCCTCCGCCTTCAACGAAACTCGATGGGTGCTCCAGGCCGGCGCTGGTCCGGGCTTCAAATTGAGCGAGAGAGTGGTTCTCATCTTTGGATCCACGCTCCAGGTCAACCCGCCCAACGAAAAGAAGGTACTGGATTGGAACTACGTCTTTGGCGGCGCCACGGGCCTCGCGATCAAACAAGGCTCGTGGGGATCCGTGCAGGCCTCCATCGGATTCGGTTGCGCGCTCGACGGGAAATGCTCCATCGGTATCAAGTTCAAGGTGAATTTCGACCTCTTCCGCTGGTGACGACAGATGTACTCCATAACCACCCGTGCTCGTGCGAAGTACGGGTGGTTTTAAATAACAAAAAACAACGTTTCTAACCTACCCTTGCAAAGAATTTACCCTACAACGAACTCCCTTCCAACTTTCCCAGGAGCGCCTGTAGCTCTTCATCAGAAAAAAATTTCAATCGGATTTCTCCTTCGCCACGAATATCACGCTTGATTTGGGCACGACAATGAAGCGCCTGCCGAATCTTTTCTTCTGCTGCCGCAAGATTTGCATCAACCACTTTTGGTTGGCGTGGTCGGAGGATTCGCGCTTCTGTCTGGCGCACGGTAAAATTCCCGGCGAGCATCGCTTCAAACATCTTCATTCGTTCTTCATCCGTCGGAAGCGAGAGCAACGTTCGTCCATTAGAAGCAGAAATGCGTCGTTCCATGAGCGCTTGCTGGATGGGTTGCGGCAACTGAAGCAAACGCACAGTATTTCCCACTTGTGGGCGACTCTTGCCCACTTTTTGTGAGACTTCATCTTGCGTAAGATTAAATTCTTCCATCAACCGCATGTATGCACGCGCCTCTTCGATCGGATTTAAATCTTGGCGTTGAACATTCTCGATGATCGCCAGTTCCAATTGCTGTTGCTCGTTAGTATCGCGCACAACGCAGGGAACCGTAAGCAGTCCAGCAATCGTTGAGGCGCGCAATCGACGTTCCCCTGCAATCAATCGATATTTTCCACTGACCAAAGGCGTGACAACTAATGGCTGGATCACGCCATGTTCTTTAATACTCGAAATAAGATCCTCCAATTGCGCATGATCAAAATGAACGCGCGGCTGATGAGGATTACGTTCAATATCGGCAATAGGAATCTCTAAAATTCGCTGACCACGGGGCCCTTCTATCGGCTGAGATGTTATAGGCTCCGATACAGTTTGAGGCGCGGGTCGCGGTTCTGAATGACTCAATGCAGGATTCATCGAAGTTGAACCAGGCTGACGATTTGGAATCAAAGCTCCGAGCCCCTTTCCTAATCCCGATGGTCGATTATTTAAAATCATAAGCAATGGGCCTACACAACTCGTATCTGGTAAGTGCTCCTATCACGGTCAAGAATCTCTCGGGCAAGGCGTTCATACGCACGAGCACCTTTGGATCCAGGATCAAAATGCGCAATAGTCCGACCAAAAGATGGAGCCTCTGCTAATCGCACATTGCGCGGAATGACCGAACGGAATATATTATTAGGAAAATATTTATACAACTCGTGCAACACGTCATCAGAAAGCTTGGTTCGCCCGTCATACATCGTGATAACAGCGCCTAACACATCAACTTCTGGACGAATGCGCTCCTGAATCAACTGAACCGTTTCTAGTAGCTGCCCCAAACCTTCCAAGGCATAGTATTCTGCCTGTACGGGAATCAAAATCTCATCACCAGCCACCATCCCATTCAACGTAATCAAACCGAGCGTCGGTGGACAATCAATGAGAATAAAATCGTAATCATTCCTGATCTCCATGAGCGCGTCGCGCAGACGGAATTCTCGCCGTTCCATTTCTACCAACTCGATATTTAATCCAGCGAGCGCCGTGGTGGCCGGGGCTACATGTAACCCCTCATGACCCGTACGCTGCACAATGTCACGCATGGGTACTTGGTTCAAAATCGCTTCGTACACACCGCGATTTAATCCACGATGATCGATACCAATCCCCGATGTCGCATTTGCCTGCGGATCCAGATCAACGATCAAAACGAATTTACCCAATTCTGCCAAGTAAGCTCCAACATTAATAGCTGTTGTCGTTTTTCCGACCCCTCCTTTTTGATTCACGATGGAAATAATGCGCGCCATAAAATGAAAAACGCAAAGGCGAGTTGTAACGTGGCTATCGTACGCTTGTTTGAACCTGACGACAAGGCACGCTCGATGCTGATCGGTCAAGAGGAAAACGCAGCCGCCCTCTTTGTTAGGTGTTCCAAATGCTTACGC
>CAYPSC010000075.1:0-5371 GCA_964413385.1 uncultured Gammaproteobacteria bacterium
TCATCAAGGATCGCGATCGATTGGGGCATGGACTCCTCCTCTATTCAGAGAAACGAACAATCCGTCGCTTTTGAGAAAACCTTCTTTCTCCAGGCGGCAAATCATCCGTTTCAACCAGGCAAGATCATGCCTCCGATGGAATTGTTCGTCAATCAGCCGACCAATTGTCTTGACGGGTACAGGCCGCACAGATTGTCGTACAAGAGCCAGAATCCGTCCGCGGTAAATACGATCAGGAAATTTTTTATCACGATGGATAGTTTCATTTCCCTTACGGATCATGCGTTTTGGCACCCGGACCGTTCCCGATAAAAATTTTGGTGCAGCTTTGCAAGTGGATCGAAGTGGACAAGTCGGACAATTGGGAATTTTGGTGCAGACGGCGTTCGCCAAATCAAATAATGCCTGGGGAATATCATAGAAGCGTGTTGTACTCTGCATCGTGTTCGACGCTTGGGTGGTGATCTGACCATCTTTTTTTGGATTTGGAAACGTCACGCCGAGGAGCACGCGATCGAGAACGCGCCGAATGTTGGTATCAATCGGCATTACTCGTTCGCGTAAACTAAAGACGGCGAGTGCCGCTGCTGTATAGGGGCCAATTCCCTTGAGGGCGAGCCACGCTCCTTGTGAGTTCGGTACTCCCTGTTTCGTGACATGCTGCGAGATATCTCTCAGAATCAATGCTCGCCGGTTATATCCAAGCCCGGCCCACGCACGAACAACCTCTACATTCGAAGCTTGTGCGAGAGCTTGCCAGGAGGGAAATTGCTTCAACCATTTTTTATAAAACAACAACACGCGCGAGACTTGTGTTTGCTGAAGCATGATTTCGCTTACGAGGATGTGGTACGGGTCACGTGTCTTGCGCCAGGGGAGATCGCGTCCATAGCGATCAAACCAACGAAGCAGGCGGTCGGTTGAGATCATGAACGCAGGGTGATGGTCGAGAGGATTTCTTGCAAGCGGCGTTCACTCATCCCGGGTGCAGCAAAAAGCGTAATGACAAATGAAGGATTAGTCGCCGGGCGTAGTCGATATCCAAAAGGGTATGGTTCATGAATATTTACGCCTTTGGTTCCAAATAAGAGTTGTCCATCAACCAAAAAAGCCACCGTTTCTGGGTTGGAAAAGATAGGTTGTTCAACGGTCGATGGATCAAATGCTTCTAGATAAAGCCAGTTGAGGCCATTGGCATTAGCGATCTGTAGCCGAGCATGTTCATTATTCGGCAAGATGGCGTTATCTGGCGGTACCCGTAAAGAAACACCGAGAGGAATAGAGTAGGCCGTAGACCAAGATTGTACCGTCCGCGCATCCGGTTTAGCTGGTAGAATAGTTTGCTTGAGAAGCTCTTCGTACGCCTGTGTCTGTTTGTTATACGCATCGACTTTTGCCAAAGCGGCGGCTGTTGTTGAAGATGCCTCACGAATGGCCTGAGCGCTTTCCATTTTTATGCGAGCTGTTTCTTTTTGTGCGTCCATTAATTGCTGAAGCAAGTGCGTGCGATCCGCGTTCGACTTATGTAAAAAGAAACCGATGCTGAGACCAGACGCGATGGCGCCTACAAGAATCCACGACACAATGGCCAGAGAACGTTGCATGATGGCATGATAACTCACGTGTTGCTGGAAAGAAACTCATGCAACTGTCGGCGCTGTTCTGGTTCGTATTCCATACCTAAAACCGAAAGCATGGAGAGCGGACCGCGCCATTCCCGCCGTAAACACATAAGAACGGCTTCCTGCCAAGGAATGTTTAATACATTGATCTTTTCTCCTGCGGCATCTGGACGTAATCCAGTGGTCAAAGGACTTAAATTTTTGGCGACAAATAACCACTCTTCATATCGCGATAATCCTTTATGTGGAAAACGATACCATTCAATGACGGATCCAATGCAGTAACCTGTTTCTTCTTCAAACTCTCGTTTTGCTGCCTGCTCTGCACTTTCTCCTGGGTCGACCACTCCGCCGGGTAATGTATAAAATCCATCGGGACGATGCGGCTGGATTTGATGAGTTAAGAGGATGGTGTCCTGATTGAGAAAACCTAAAACGGCTACATGATCTGGGCGAGTAATGCACGAGAAGGTCTCAAGCGCTCCGTTGAACATCGGCTGCTGCCACTCGTGAAGTTTGATAAACGCGCTGGTATAGAGCTCTTTGGCATTCGGTGGGGGAGGGATGGGCATAGCAAGGTCATCTTGCTTCAGAATGCAGCATTTGTTAAGCTTCGACCGACTTAACCCCCTTCTTTTCTTTTATGAAAGGCATCAACTTCTATCATGAAATCCCTTCTGGAGACGCCGAAGTTTTCCACGTCGTCGTAGACCTGCCAAAAGGTTCATCAAACAAAATCGAGTACGACGAAGAGGGCGGCTACTTTAAGTTAGACCGCGTGCTTCACCATCAAATGTTTTACCCATTTGATTATGGGTTTATTCCTCAGACGCATTCTGATGATGGTGATGCGATTGATGTCTGTCTGCTCGTGACGTATCCGACCTTTTCGGGTTGTGTCGTCAAGGCGCGCACGATCGGAATGTTGAAGACGGCGGATGAAAAGGGTGGTGATAACAAAATCATTGCTGTCCCTATCTCAAAGGTTGATCCACGTTTTGACGAAATAAAGTCCATCGAAGATTTGCCCAAGCATGTGCAGGAAGAGCTCCTCATTCACTTTAAGGAGATTAAGAAATTGGAAAAAGCGAAATACGACAAAGTCGTGATCAATGGATTTGGCACTCCAGAAGAAGCGAAAGCTGAGATTCAACGCGCGATAGAAGCCTACAAAGCAAAATAAGGTCTGACCTATGGGTGAACTCGCGCAGACCGTAAAGACAAAATCCGCTGCTCTCGCCTTGCGGCATTTTACGGTTCAGGAGATCAAGTGGGAAACGCCGGATATTTTTACCTTGGTATTGGTTCCGGATGGGTCAGAATCCATGTTCTCGTTTCAACCAGGACAATGGGTTTTCTTGCACCTGTTAAAAGCGGATGGGTCAAGCTTGGCGCGGGCGGCATTTTCGATTGCAACGGCTCCGGAAGAATCAAATGCGCAACTAGAATTGGGGATTAAGGTCTACGGTTCTTTCACAAAGCTCGCCTCTCAGCTCATACCGGGTGATCGTGTCGATCTTCAAGGTCCATTTGGTGTATTCACCTTGCGCGAACAAGTTTCACCGCTTGTTTTATTCGCAGGAGGGATTGGTGTGACGCCGTTTCGGAGCATGATCCATTCGCTCGCTGCCCGCAAAGCAGGGGCAGAGGTGATTCTATTTTATTCTAACAAGCGCGTGGAAGATATTGCCTATTTTGATGAGTTAAACAAAATTGCCGAAACATGGCCGGGGTTGCGCTTGGTCTATCTTCTCACAGAACATGCGCCTTCTAAATGGCAGGGTGAGATTGGCAGATTGAATGCTGAAATACTAAAAAAACACGTGATGGATTTTCAACAAGGAGAATTTTTAATGTGTGGTCCGCCGGGGTTTATGGAAACGGTGGAAAAATTGCTCAAAGAGCAAAACGTTGATACAAAGAAACGACTACACCGGGAGTTGTTCGGATAAAATGGCTGTTGGTTTTTCAATGAGTGCATCCGCGCCTACAGCTTGAGAAATATTGGTATAGCCGTCGCGTTTGAGAAGCTCGACCAATCCGCGATTAATTTCACTGATCACTTGGGGACCTTCAAAGATCATTCCGGTGATCATTTGAATAAGTGAAGCGCCAAGGCGGATTTTTTTATAGGCGTCTTCAGCCGTAAACACGCCGCCGCAACCGATGATCACGTACTGACCACGTGTTTTTGTATAGACGTGTTCGATCAGCTTATTCGCAAGAGGTTCTACGACTTTGCCGCTCATGCCGCCGTAATCAACCGGCACTGGTTCATGAATATTCGGGTTCTCGCGCTTCTTGGTGAGGTTAGAACAGATGATACCATGGACACTGTGGCGACGCATAACATCGATAAGGGTATTAACTTGATCAAACGAGAGATCTGGTGACAGCTTGATGAAAATTGGTTTACGGCTTGGAATACCATCAATCACTGTCAATAACTTTTCTAGTCGCTCTGGATCAGTAAAGGGCTCACCGCCAAACGCATTGGGGCAACTGATATTGATCGTGGTGTAGCTTCCAATGTCTACCAGTGCTCGATAGGTGACCGCATAATCCTCCACGCCCGCCTCGCATGTGACCGTCTCTGGACAATTCGTCTTGGCAACGCTAGTACCAACAGGGAAGGTAAATGATTCTTGTTTGAGACGCTGTGCAATAGCTTCTGCGCCTTCATTTTTCAACCCGTAATATACCAACAGACTTTTTGATTTTTTTAACCGCCAAAGACGTGGTTTTGGATTTCCTGTGCATGGTTTTCCTGTGATAGAGCCGACCTCGGCAAATCCAAATCCGACCGCTGGAAGAATCGATGTCAGGCGCGCGTCCTTATCAAACCCCGCCGCTAGTCCGATAGGATTAGCGAAATGGATGCCGAGGATATTTTGCTCGAGCGAAGGATGGGTATAGGAAAAACAGGCTGATGTTAATGTTCGGGTCCAAGCAGCTTTTCCTAATCGTTCCCCAAACGCCGTGAGACTGTCATGAACTTGTTCAGGGTCCATCCGAAAGACAATGGGTTTAAAAAGATGTCGATATCCCCAATGAAAGATGCGATTGCGCGTGGCTGTCAAAGACATACGGCTCGAGCATAGGCTTGGTTGGTTATTTTGTAAATGATATGGAATAAAAAAACCGCCCCCCGACCATGCCAAAATGCGGCATGAATCGGGAGGCGCCAGTGCGAGCGCTTGGTTACTTGCCCGCGTGCGGCAGCGATAGATCGAGCGCGAGATCGCGCGCGGCCTTGGCTCCGAGGATGTCCATGAGAGTGAACGCCTGGTTACCTGTGCCCTGCCCACTTCCCATGACCACTTCGGGCACCCACCTCTGCTTGCCGACCTGTTCGGCCCAGGCCTTCTGGATCTCGACGTAGGCCTGGAGCTTCTTCTCGAGGGCGCCGTCGGCGACCATCACCGCCTTGCGGCGTGCAGCATCGCCCTCACCGAGGAGGGTTTGCTGCCGCTTGTAGTTCTCCGCCTCTACGACGGCGAGCTCCGCGACCTTGACTTTCTGTTCGGCCTCGGTGACCAGCTTGGCCTTGATGACCTCTTGCTCCCACTTGGCCTTCGCGGCAGCTGCTTCGCCGAGCTTTTGGGCGGTGATCGAGTCCTGTTCGGCCTTCTTGGCGTTGGCGATCGACGTCTGCACCTGCATGATCAGATCCTGCTGCTGCTTGATCTGTTTCTCGACGTCGTCGTCGTAGTGGAGACCGTTGATGTTGAAGCTGTAGGTCTTGATAC
>CAYPSC010000076.1:0-5368 GCA_964413385.1 uncultured Gammaproteobacteria bacterium
GTGCTTGCACGCTCATTGGCAGAACTTGGTCTTTATCCGGCGGTAGATCCGCTTGATTCCAGTTCAACCATCCTCACGCCTCAAGTGGTTGGCGAGCGGCACTACAGAGTCGCGCGCGGTGTACAGCAAGTGTTGCAACGCTATAAAGATTTGCAAGATATTATTGCGATCCTGGGTATGGAAGAACTGTCTGATGAGGATAAGAAGACAGTAGCTCGCGCGCGCAAGATCCAACGCTTCCTGTCGCAACCGTTCCATGTAGCCGAGGTCTTTAGCGGAAATCCGGGCAAGTATGTACCGCTCGAAGAAACGATCCGTGGATTTGAAGAAATCCTAGATGGCAAACATGATGATAAACCAGAGCAAGCGTTTTACATGAAAGGAACTATCGATGAGGTGACATCGAAATAATGATTCCGAGGTGGAGGAGTTTCTTCACGAAAGGAGTTTCTCAACTCCTCAAACTTGCTCGAAATGACAGAAGTATGTCCATACACTTTAGACTCTTTACGCCAGACCATGTCTTGATCGATGAAGAAGTACAATCGATCTCTTTGCCGACGCCAGATGGCGAGATCACGGTGCTGCCGCGTCATGCGGATTTAGTTTCGTTGTTATCGCCTGGCGTCATTAAGGTTTACCGGAGTTCACAGCTAGAAGAAGTTGCTACTAGTGGTGGCTTTATCCAAATTGAACATGATCAGGTACATGTTTTGGCGGACACAGCTGAGCAGGGTCATGAGTTGAATCTTTCTGTCATTGAGCGAGCGAAACAACGAGCAAAAGATTTGATGACCAAGACGGTTCATGCGGATGATGTGTCGTTTGCCATGGCTGCGGCCGCATTGGAAAAAGAGCTGGCAAGATATCGGGTGGCTATGAAGCATCGAGACTCAAGAAGGGGTGTACCGACGATTGATCAACCGAATTTGCCACATGACGAGAATCCCGTCTAGCGTTTTTGGAGTTCCAATCGATGGCTTGGCATTGGACGAGGTGTTTGGATATATCGCGTCAGCATCTCAACCGGTTTGGATTGTGACTGCGAATCCGGAAATTTTGCTAGAGGCACGACGCGACCATGAGTACGCGAATGCCTTAAGACAAGCAGATATTCGCACGGTTGATGGATTTGGCCTTTATCTTCTGTTGCATTGGTTTGGTTTTCAAACGACTCGGTTGACGGGTGTTGATCTCGCAGAACGATTAATTGAGTGGGCGGTGAAGAATGAAAAACGCGTCGCGTTGATTGGTGGGATGGAACCAAAAATATCCAAAGAGGCGATGGAACAATGGAAAAAAAAATACCCAACGTTGAACATTGTGGCTGAATGGGGAGGTCAAATTAGTCGTGACGGACAAGACGACGAAAGAGGAGAAGAAGCGCGAAATCGTTTAACATTGTTCGCACCAGATGTGCTGTTGGTTGCTTTTGGCCATCCAAAACAGGAGCGATGGATTGCGCGTTATCTTTCAGGTTTTCCGACGGTAAGAACGGTCGTGGGCGTTGGTGGAACATTTGAAGTTTGGGCTGGTCGCTTATCGCGCGCTCCACGTTTTTTGCAGATGATTGGTCTTGAGTGGCTATGGCGATTACTGCTCGAGCCAAAACGTTGGAAAAGAATTTTTGATGCCGTCTTAAAATTTCCTGTTTTATTTTTCCTTGAACGGATAAAACACTCAGAGGCAATAAACGGATAATCTCAATAATGAAAAACCGGGGAACTGAGACGTTGACTCTCGTTCCCCGGCAGAGCTGAAGGGCGGGTAGTTATGACTTTGGCCTAAGGGTCGCATGAGTGACCTCCAAGGTGGTTGGACTTTGCGATGCCTCGATCCTTTTCCAGCATGTGCTGAAGGTATCTCAGCAAGTCCTCAGAAAGAGAAGATCGGATGGTTCTTGTTTGCGGATTATCCCCCACGAGGGCGATGATGCTCAGATCCTGGCGAGCCCCTGTTCGAGACTCGAAGTAGCCTCCTATCATGAGGACGAGGCTACTGGTCCCATTCCTGAACGGGAATCCGTTTAGGAGGGTCTGACCCTGCCCCGTCAGAGAGACTACGATTTCGATTAGCTGGGTTTCTTCGTGGGCGATCAGGATCCGGATTGAGCCTGACCAGGATGTTGATGTATTCACCGTTCCGTCAGCTGTCACTGTTGGTTTGCTTTGGTTCGCATCCTTTCTTCGGGTCACGAGCGCGATGATGAACGCTACAACGATCCCCCCCAGGGACGTAGCCACGATTATTTGCAAGTGTCTCTTCTCCTGGGTTGTCTTGCTGTCGCACATTAAGGTGGATTTAAGCTTGCTGTCAACCATCTGCACTCGACAATTTCCTTAATTATCGCTAAGCTAAGACAAAATTATGCCGTCTCTTTCTCCGTCACGGACACGCTTTGCTCCGTCACCAACTGGTTATGTGCACATTGGTAGTCTTCGTACGGTTTTGTATGACTACTTTTTAGCGCGGCAGTCCGGTGGACAGTTCATCTTGCGCATTGAAGACACGGATCAAGGGCGATTGGTACCTGGGGCCGTAGAAAGTTTATTGAAGACATTCAAGGCATTAGGTTTGGATTATGATGAGGGACTCGAATTGACAGGAGATGGAGAACTGACTCAAAAAGGAAAATTTGGTCCTTATGTCCAATCAGAAAGATTGGAGCTCTATCAAGAATATGCGCAACAACTCGTGAATAATGGTCATGCGTACTATTGTTTTTGTTCTGCCGAGCGTCTGGAGAAGATGCGTGAAGATCAGATCGCGTTAAAACAAGCGCCGAAATATGATCGTACCTGTCTCAAACTTTCCGCAGAGGACGTCAAGAAAAAATTGGCTGCTGGAGAGCCGCACGTCATCCGTATGAAGATTCCAGAAGGAACATGTGAATTTGAAGACGCGATCCGTGGCACAATTATATTTAAAAATGCTGAAGTGGATGACCAGGTTCTCATGAAGTCAGATGGCTTTCCGACTTATCATCTTGCGGTGGTCGTTGATGATCACTTGATGCAGATCACGCATGTTCTGCGTGGGGAAGAGTGGATCTCGTCAACGCCAAAACAGATTATTTTGCACCAAATGTTTGGTTGGGAAATGCCTGTCTATGCGCATGTACCATTGATTCTAAATCCGGATAAGACAAAACTTTCCAAACGCAAAGGAGATGTTTCGGTTGAATCCTATCTCAAAATAGGGTATCTGCCGGATGCGTTGATCAACTTTTTAGCACTGCTTGGATGGAATCCGACCAGTGATCGAGAAATTTTTTCCAGAGAAGAACTCATCACATTCTTTGATCTGTCTAAGGTGAACAAAGCTGGTGCTGTGATGAATATTGAAAAATTGAATTGGCTGAATAATCACTACTTACGATCCATGGCAGAAGGGGATTACCTCACGTTTTGCCGTTCATGGCTGAAGGATATGAGTGATGATGAAGCGTTCATCGATCGTGCATGTCTTATTGTGCGTGAACGTTTGGAGCTGCCCAGCCAGTTGCCTGAATTGGTGGGTTTTCTTTTCGAACCAGCACTGGAACATGACCCATCGATTCTTTTGTGGAAGACACAATCAAAAGAAGAAGCGCGTGAACGGTTGCAGGCATTGCATGATTTCTTAAATGAGCGTCCAGAAGATGCTTTTATCGCCGGTGATTTAGAAAAAGATATTCGCGCCTTCATCGTAGAGAAAAAGTGGGGGAATGGCGATACGTTGTGGCCGTTGCGTGTTGCATTATCTGGTCAAAAACAATCTCCCGGACCTTTTGATCTACTTTTTGCTTACGGAAAAGAACGATCTCTCAAGCGTCTCGACGAAGCGTTGGCGCGGCTGTAAACTAGAAGCATGAGTGGAGGAAAGCGTTGGTTGGTCCTTTGTTTGTCTTTGGCCGTATTGACCGGTCCTGTCTTGACGTTGGCTGACACGTCTGGCCTAAAAGGTGAAGTTGATAATCTGAATGCGCAGGTAAGAGATGGGCAGGATCGGATCAATGAGCTGAACAGCGCCATTCGAAAATACCAAGAGCGTATCAGACAAAACGAAACAACAGCGGCATCGCTACAAAATGAGATAGCACTTCTCGAGAATCGGGTGCAGGAAAAGCAATTAGCCGTCGAACGCGCCAAACAACAAATCGATGTCACAAACTTGCAAATTCAGAGCACGGATCATCAGATTGATAACCAAACAGTGACCATTGCGCGTCGCGAGGATTCGCTCGCCGAACTCATCCGTCAGTTGGAACAATCCGATAGCGTGAGTTTGCTGGATGTTTTTTTGGCGCGGCCATCCTTATCCTCTTTTTTTTCACGGTTAGAGGATTTAAAGAAGGTAGAACATGAGTTGGCGGATGCGACGCAGGAGGTTAAAGATAGCAAGGCTCAATTGGAGCAGCGGAAAAGAGATTTAGAGAATCGACGGAAAGAGCTGCAGGATCAGAAGCGAGATTTACAGAAAGAGCAGGATAGCTTGGAGCAAGATCGTGCGGCGAAAGCATCGCTGATCAGCGTCACGCAAAGTCGCGAAGAAGAGTTTCAACGTATTATTTATGAATTGCGACAACAACAGCAACAAGAGGCGAGTAATATTGAAGATATCCAGGATGCGCTCAAAGACAAGCTGGATTCGGTAGATGAAGCGTTGGCGCGTGGAGATATTTTATTGAATTGGCCGATGACGGTTTCACGTGGAATTTCTGCGCACTTCCACGATCCAAGCTATCCATTCAGGAAATTTTTTGAACATCCGGGCGTAGACATTCCAACACCCGTGGGAACGCCGGTACATGCTGCGGCCGGAGGGTATGTAGCTTGGAACAAGACCGGAAAACAGTATGGAAATTACACGATGATTGTGCATCCGGGTGGGATTGCGACGGTGTATGCGCACTTATCAAGATTCGCGGTTAAGCCGGATACATACGTCGAGCGTGGGGAGATTATCGGGTATTCTGGTGGCCAACCCGGTGACGAAGGGGCGGGACTTTCCACGGGCGCACACGTCCACTTTGAAGTGCGTCAAAATGGGATCCCGGTAAATCCAGAAAATTTTTTACCGAGTTTGGATTAAATGAAACAGTTCAATAACTGAAATACCGCGCTCCTGAGCACGACGCAGAAATGCGGTACTCAGGGCGCGGTATTGAGCGAGCGCCTACTTCTTGTCCCCCGGGCAGGTGCCGATGTCTCTATCGGAAGCCCAGGGGGATGGCGGAGGGGCGACCACCTCGGGTTCGAAGATCGGCCCGAGCGGATCGTGCGCGAGCGCTTCGGGATCTTCGTCGTCCAGGCCTGGATAGGGGCGGTCGTTGGGATAGTGGATGTGCCCTTCCTTCTGAAACATGGCTCGGTAGAACGTTACGGCC
>CAYPSC010000077.1:0-1366 GCA_964413385.1 uncultured Gammaproteobacteria bacterium
ACACTCGGAAGCTCATGGTTTCGTTCACCAGCTCCCAATAGATAAGCCGCGAGCATCGTGTCAAAAACCCAACCCTCAACCTCAAAGCCAAGCGTCTCCAATACTTTCATCTGCGACTTTGCGTCATGAGCTACCTTTGAAACCGCAGGATCTGCCAACAACCCGGCCATATCCTTCTTTATGCCAGGCGCTCGATCTAAAACATCCTTTGGAAAGAAAAACAATTTATGCTCAATACCCAATACCAATCCATCCACCAATCCGCCAAACAAAGAATCGACCGCACCTTCAGAGACCTGAACCACAATCCCAGAGCCTTGCCGAGCCGCCTTCAATGCCTCGCGCATTTCTTCAACCTGATCCAACCGCACATCTTCATATTCTGTGTCCTTCGCTCTCTTCCGCGTCCTCGCATCAAGGAGAAGAGAAGGGGGGACGCCCTGCATGCTCGCGCCACTCCCAGGAATTCTTTTCAACAAAGACCTAAATCCCATGCGTTGCAAAAAAGCAATCAATTTTTCTTGATCGATAGAAAGCGCATCCCGCACTTTTGGCAACCAACTAATAGGCGCATCTGTCACGATTTTTACCAAGCGTAAACTCCGAGGAATCATCGCCTCGCCATCTAATAACTTTTGACGCAAAGAAGGGGACAGGGTTGATTTTGAATCATGCGCTGCTTTCAAAATACCTTCGATGGTTCCATAGACCTTCAACAAATCCGTCGCACCCTTCTCACCGATTCCTTTCACGCCCGGGATATTATCTGATGGATCACCACGCAACGCCTTGTACTCCAAAAATTGTTCTGGAGTCAGACCATACTGCTTTTTGACTTCATTTTCATCAAACATCACCGTATCCGTCACCCCTTTTTTAAATGCCATAACCACAATGTCTGGTTGAACGAGTTGCAACGCATCACGATCGCCAGTGATGATCACCACATCCCAACCCTGTGTTTTGGCTCCTATCGCAATCGTACCAATCAAATCATCTGCTTCATAACCATCCAAAAAAACTGATTCCACGCCAAGCAATGAGAGACCGTCGTGTAACAATGGAATCTGTGCATACAGCTCATCCGGTTGCTCCTCACGATGCGCCTTGTATTCCTTATATTCAATGTGGCGAAAGGTCGCCGCTTCCGTATCCCAACACGCCACAAACGCCTCCGGTTTCTGTTCCTGCAAAAGCTTCATGACAATCATCATCACCCCATACACCGCGTTCACCACTTTCCCCTCCGGGCTCGTCAACGGAGGGAGTGCGTGCCAAGCGCGGTGCAATAGCGCATTCGCATCCAAAATAAATAAACGTGGTTTTTGAGGCATGGTCACAGGTTAGCACAAAAAACAGACCTCTG
>CAYPSC010000077.1:1376-5354 GCA_964413385.1 uncultured Gammaproteobacteria bacterium
GGATCGGTTCTTGAAAAGCTTAAACAAGCGCCCATATTTTACATAGATTTTGCAATCTTTCAACTCCTCCAAAACAAAATCCCCTAAATTTAGGGGATTTTGTTTTGGAGGCGTGGGTGGGAATCGAACCCACGAATAAGGGTTTTGCAGACCCTTGCCTTACCACTTGGCCACCACGCCTTACTCGCCTTGGCGGGCTTTACTTCACAAAGAAGTTAGACTTCTTCGTTACGCCTTCGCCTGCCAGCTCCGTCTTGCTCACTTTGTTCGCAACCGGCCATCGATCTTTATTTTCCCCTTAAGGTTTGACTTATTATATCTGTCATTCCGACCGAGGAATCCGATGACGAGCGGAGGAATCTCTTTAAGGAGACCCTCTGCCGATAAGCAGATCCGTCTCCACCAGACTGCGCTCGAGACAACGGTGAAATAAAGGAAAACCGGGGTCAATAGCAAACAATGCGGTGCGCTGATGTTAACAAATGATTTTGAAAATGAGTAGAGGCAAACCAAAAGCCCCACCCCGCATCCCAAAAAAACAGGATCGGATGGTGGGGCCACAAACACCATTATTTATTTGTTTTAGCGACTTTCTTTCCCCATTGCGTCTTTCCGTCACCCATCTCCACGATCTCAACCATGGCATTACGGCGGCCGAACTGACGCATGTCCACCTTCTTTTCCATCCAGATATCCAGGTTATATTTATTGTTGTAGCGAGCGTTCATCCGGTCATGGACCTCAAAAATCTTGTCTCCGAAAAGCGCCGGGATGCGCAGCTTTGTTCCAAACGGCAAAATATTGGTCGCCACAATCCCATCATGGGTACGCGAACCATCAGCTGTTGTAAATGGATCGCTGTCGCACTCTTCAACTGAGGAGGTATAAGCACTCAAGTTAAAGATGTGCGCGGACATGGCCTTCGGTTGGACCGCTGGCTGAGCTGACTCTTTTGGCGCAACTTCAGGGGCTACATCCGACGGAATCACAAACAATGGGATCCCCGCCTCTGAATCATCGAGCGTATTGGCCAATGCCAAACGCGAATGAGTTGTAAGCCAAGACGGGAGCGTCCATGCCCGAGCAACCGGGGTCGCGAGAGACATGAACGTGACAAATGTCACAAAAACCGCGAGAATACGTTCAACTAAATGAGCTTTGTGATTATGAGTGTTGTTTTTCATAAATTTGCCCAAAAATGAAGCGCTCGCTACCTCTTCGCCTTATCATTTTTGGAAGAGAAACCATACCATATTTGCCCAATCTCGTCAATGGTCTTACTATGATAAAAATGGCTTAATTGAGCCAAAAAAATACTTTACTAACTATGGCCTTTTTTCGTAAAATCGTTGGTCAAAACAAGGGCCAACTTGAGCCAAAAAACCCACCAATCAGAACCAAAAAAAAGCGCTGGAAAGTTACGCTCCAAGCAATCGGCATTATTTTGCTAAGTTTAGCCATTATTGGTTTTTTTCTCTTAGCCGTTGCTGCCGCTTGGATTAGTCACGATCTACCTGACCCAAACACTCTTAGGACGCGTGACGTCGCTCAATCAACCAAGATCTATGACCGAACCGGCACCCATCTTTTGTATGAATTGCATGGTGACACTCGACGCACACTCGTTAAAATCAACGATATCCCAGACTCGGTAAAACACGCGACCATTGCTATAGAAGACAAGGACTTCTATAACCACCACGGCATTTACTGGCGCGGTTTGGCGCGCGCCGTCATCATGAGTGTCGTCCGCGGCCAACGCATCCAAGGCACCTCAACACTCACCCAACAACTCGTAAAAAATGCGATTCTCACCAATGAACGCACCCTTTCTCGCAAACTCAAGGAATTCCTCCTCTCCATCCAAATCGAGCGCCTCTACACAAAGGATCAAATTCTCCAGATGTATTTGAATGAAATTCCTTATGGGTCAAACATCTACGGTGTAGAATCTGCCTCGCAAAATTACTTTAGCAAACCAGCAAAAGACCTCACGCTTGATGAGGCTGCTTTGCTCGCCTCCATCCCACAGCGCCCTGACTATTATTCGCCTTATGGCACCGGCCTATCTGGCGATAATCGCCCGCAGCTCGTAAACCGTCAGCACCACATCGTCGATCTCATGGTCGATCAAAGCTATATCACCAAAGACGAAGCTGAGGCCGCCAAGCAAGTCGATACCCTAAAAAAGATAAAACCAAAAAGCTTGACCGGCATCCAGGCACCGCACTTTGTGGCCTATGTTACTGGCATGCTCGAAAAAAAATACGGTCAAAAACAAGCAGAGCAAGGAGGGCTCAAAGTCATCACCACTCTAGACTGGGACAAACAAAAAGCCGCTGAGGAAGAAGTAAAAAAAGGTGTAGACGCACGCGGCAAACAATACCGCTTTGCAAACGCTGCGCTTGTTTCTCTTGATCCAAAAACCGGACAAATCCTAGCCATGGTCGGCTCAAAAGATTATTTTGCCACGCCAGAGCCCTCCGGATGTCGCCCAGGAGTCACTTGTCAATTTGATCCAAACACCAACGTAACCCTCCGCCCGCGACAACCGGGCTCGAGCTTTAAACCCATTGTGTACGCCGTTGGCTTTATCAAAGGCTTCTTGCCCGAAACGCAACTCTGGGACGTAAACACATCCTTCAAAACAGATTCCAAAGATTACGAACCGCATGATTACGATCTGAAAGAGCGCGGACCTGTAAGCATTCGCCAAGCACTTCAAGGATCGCTCAACATTCCAGCCGTACAAATGCTGTATCTTGCAGGCGTCAGCCGCGTACTTGATTTTGCCGAAACACTTGGCTACACCACGTTTGGTGATCGCAACCGCTTTGGACTCGCGCTTGTGCTGGGTGGGGGAGAGGTAAAACCCATCGAGCACGCAAACGCCTATGCCACCTTTTCAAACGATGGTGTTTCTTATCCGACATCCGCCATTCTCAAAGTTGAAGATCCAAACGGACAGGCTTTAGAGGAATGGAAACAACCAGATGGAACGCGCGTTATAAGCCCACAAATCGCGCGCCTGATTTCCAACGTCCTGTCAGACAACAGTGCCCGCACCTACATCTTTGGCGCTAACAATTCTCTGACGCTTCCGGACCGTCCGGTTGCCGCCAAAACTGGAACCACCAACGACTATCACGATGCCTGGACCGTAGGTTATACCCCAAGCATCGTCACAGCTGTATGGGTTGGAAACAATAATAACGATGAGATGAAACGAGGCGCTGACGGCTCAATTGTCGCCGCTCCAATCTGGCAGGCTTATATGAAACGCGCTACCAAGGGCACGCCTGTCGAAAACTTCATTCCACCAGATCCACCAACCACCCAAAGCGCCGCGCTCCTCGGTCAAGTTGTACAACGCACAGCCAAGATCGATCACGTGAGCGGAAAACTTGCCACCGAGCTCACCCCACCGGATCAAATAAAGGAACGCACATACTACGAAGCGCACACAATATTATATTACATAGATAAGGATGACCCAACCGGGCCACCGCCAAGCAACCCGGCAACCGATCCGCAATTCGCCAACTGGGAAGCTGCGGTCCAATCATGGGTCTCGCGCACGGGCTGGCATGCGACAGATACTCAACCAATTCCCACGGATTACGATAATGTTCACGTACCGCAAAACCTACCCCAAATCACCATTACCCAGCCATCCGATGGACAGACAATCGCAAACCGTAACACAAGCATCTTGGTAAACATCACCGCACCGCAACCAGTGAGCCAAGTGGAAGCAACCATGGATAACGTACCCCTTGGAACAATTTATACCGCGCCCTGGACGCTCAACGTCCACATTCCAAACAGCCTAGACAGAGGCGTACATTCGCTCACCGTGCGTGCCATCGACATCTTTGGAAACATTGGTACAGCAACCATCAACATCAATCTCACCGCAGACAGAGACAGCCTGTCAGATATCGTTATCGATGCTCCGGCCCCTGATACCATCTGGAG
>CAYPSC010000078.1:0-5332 GCA_964413385.1 uncultured Gammaproteobacteria bacterium
GTGTGAATCTCATCGATAAACAAGATAACATTTGGATCGTTTTTCGCTTCATCAACCAGCTGTTTCAGGCGTGCCTCAAACTCCCCGCGATACATAGTGCCAGCCACCAGTAGCGCAAGATCAATGGCGAGAATCCGTCTGCCCTGCAGTAAATCTGGCACATCACCGCTTACCAAGCGCTGTGCAAGACCTTCTACAATGGCTGTTTTTCCTACGCCAGGTTCTCCTAGCAAAATCGGATTGTTTTTTACGCGACGACATAGAATCTCGATCACACGTTCTGTCTCTAATTCGCGCCCAATGACAGGATCGAGTTTGGAAACCATCTCCTGAGATGTCAGATCGCGTGCAAATACTTCTAAGGCTTTTGGCCGGTGTTCGCGATTGGTCCGTGGTTGGTGCTCCGGTCCCGTGGTTGGCGTTTCCTCTTCTTCTGCCTCTTCTTCCTCTCCTCCAGCTGGTTTAATTGTGAGATTGGGGAATTTCGAAGTCGACTTGAGAACGGTCATGAGTTCCTGTTTGGCTAATTCCAAATTCATGCCTTCGCCTTCCAAAAAAGTATGAATATCGGGTATGGAAGTTTCAAGCAATGCGAAGAGAAGATGTTCAGTACCTACGTATTTATGTTCATAGAGATGGGCCGTAAGAACGCATTTTTCTAAAAGGCGCTTCACCATGGTGGAGAGATCGGGAGCAATGGGCGCTCCGACCGGATGTTCTTTTGGAATTCCGCAGAATACGGTCTCTGCACGTTTAATTGTGATATGCGACTTTAGTAGGATCTCTGAGCCGATTGAACCCTTTTCTTGAAGAAGTCCTATAATGAGGTCACCTGGTTCTACTAAATCACGTCCATTATTAATGGCGAACGCCAAACTTTTCTGAAGCGCTTCCTTCAGATGTGTGGTAAAGCGAGCGAGAAGATCTGGTCCGAGCATGAAAGCACTTTAACATGAAAAGAAGAATCTGCAACAGAGAGTTCATGCCGCTTTTTCCATCAATCGTAATTCGCGAACCCGGTCTTCAATGGGGGGATGTGTGGAAAGAAGATTGGCGAGCCAATGCTGAGTGCTACCTTTTTCTCTAAAGGGATTCGCGATCCAGAGATGCGCTGTTCCGGCTGCGGCGCGTGTGACTGATAATTGAGTATTTCGTATTTTTTCGAGCGCACGCGCCAATCCTTCTGGATACCGCGTAAGAAGAGCGCCAGAAGCGTCTGCAAGATATTCTCGCTTGCGACTGATGGCGAGCTTGATAAGGTTACCAATGATCGGTGCCAAGATGAGAAAAACGATTCCTATCATGGCGAGGATGTCTGCTCCTTCGGATCGATCACGCCGACGACGGTCAAGTCCGAATACGGATCCATGGAAGAAAAATTGGGTAAGCAAAGAGAGTCCGCCAATCAAAACAGCAACGAGCATCATGAAACGCGTATCAAGGTTCTTTACATGTGATAATTCGTGTGCGATCACACCCTCGAGTTCCTCGTTCTCTAGAAGAGAAACGATGCCCGTGGTAAGCGCAATCGATGCGACCTTTGGTGAACGGCCTGTGGCGAAGGCGTTTGGCGCTGGGTCATCAATAACATAAAGACGAGGTTTTGGAATCCCGGCTGTGATGGCTAGATTTTCGACCAAATTCCAGAGATAAGGATTTTCATCACGCGTTTTGATTTCATGGGCACCGGATGTCGCTAGAATGACCTTGTCTCCAGCAAACCAAGAAACCAGCGTCATGATGACGGAAAGAAAAAAAGCAGACGCGATGCCAGAATACAAATCGCCCGTGTAATAACCATAGGTATAGCCCACAACAATCAAAATCACCATGAAGATGACCACAAGAGCACGGCTCTTCCATTTATTTGAATCAATTTGTTTATACATAAAAGTTAGGACTTGCGTGTTTGACGCTCTGCTTCGTCAAACTCTGATCTTTCTGTCATTCCCGTGAAAACGAGAATCCACCAGTTCGGAGACCGATGGATCCCCGCCTTCTTGCCTACCGGCAGGCGAGCGCGGGGATGACGATGCACTCGCTTCTCGTTTTTTTCTTAATAGCATCCCACACACATAAGTTCTGATCGACCGTGTTTCTACCAACGATAAAACTCTAGAATTGGACGTTGGGGACTGCGCGTTCTGCTTCAGTACCTACCTCAAAAAATTGGCGAGGTTTAAAACCGAGTGTATTGCCAATCAGATTAGTTGGAAACGCCTGTAACTTTGTGTTGAAGTCTCGAACATTGCCATTGTAAAAACGACGGGCAGCTTGAATTTTGTTCTCCGTGTCGGAAAGCTCATCCTGCAAGCGCAAAAAATTTTGATTGGCTTTGAGGTCAGGATAAGCTTCTGCAACAGCAAACAAACTTTTTAATGTCCCGGCTAATGCATTTTCTGCTGCCATTTTGGCCTGTGGATCTACGGCCTGCATCGCGGCAGCACGCGCCTGTGTCACTTTGTCAAAGACGGTAGATTCATGAGCTGCATAACCTTTGACCGTGTTCACTAAATTCGGGATAAGGTCATAGCGACGTTTGAGTTGAACATCAATGTCTGACCACGCTTCATCCGTTTGGTTTTTTAAACGAATCAAACCATTATAGGTACCAACGAGCCAAAGTCCGATGACCACGACGATGGCTAGGATAATCCAGATAAACATCATAGTTACTGTTTAGGCTAACAAATTGACAAGAATAGTCAATTGCTCTTCGATATTTCATAATAAAGATCCGCTATGAATCCAAACGTCTTCAGATCATACGATATTCGCGGGTTGTCACCGGGAGAAATTGATGAGCCGTTTGCGCGGCGGCTAGGAAAGGCGTTGGCCGAATTATATCAACCAAAACGTGTCGTGGTGGGCTATGACATGCGCGCGACTTCCATGTCATTGGAAGAGGCATTGGTTGAAGGATTGGTTGTATTGGGGGTAGATGTTGTGCGCATTGGATTGTGTTCAACGCCTATGTTTTACTTTGCGATGACAGAAACGGACGGCGCTTATGACTTAGGTGTGATGGTGACTGCTTCGCATAATCCTGCTGTATATAATGGGTTTAAATTACAGCTGGGAAATGGTTTATCGATCGATTTCGGTGGCGGCATGGAGCAGATTCGTGATCGTGTTCTGTCAGACATGCCGCTGCTTGATCGGGTGCGCGCGGGCACGATCACGCGCGATGAGGGATTGCTTGAGCGCTATGTTGAGCGGATATGGAATGTGTCTGGACTTCCGAGCCTTCGATGCGCGTGGCGATTGATGCGGGAAACGGAATGGGTGGGATTGTTCTTCCGGCGCTTGTCCCGAAATCACGCGGATTGGAGGTGCTAAAATTGTATTGGGAACCAGACGGGACCTTTCCAAACCATGAGGCGAATCCGCACAAAGTAGAAACGCTCGAGAAATTACGAGAGACTGTTTTATCAAATCAATGTGCGTTTGGAGTTGCCTTTGATGGTGATGGCGATCGGGTAGGCTTCGTCGATGAAAAAGGTACGCCGATTCCTGGTGACCTACTCCTCGCCTTGTTTGCCCGTGAACTTTTACGTGAACATCCAGGAGCGAAAATTTTGTACGATCTTCGTTCTTCATGGAGCGTGCCAGAGGTCATTCGTGAGGCTGGCGGAGAACCTATCATGTGTCGCGTTGGCCATGCACACATCAAAAAACAAATGCGCGAAGAGCGGGCTCTTTTTGCCGGTGAATTTTCGCTTCATTTCTACTTTTCCGAATTTGGGAACCACGAAACCGGAGATTATGCTTTGCTTCTTTTACTCAAGATGCTCATACGGGAACGAAGACCATTGTCTGCCTTGTGGCTACCCCTCAAACGATATTGTCATTCCGGAGAGATTAATTTCACTGTCAAAAATCAAGCAGGAGCGATTCAGGCACTAAAAGAATATTATCAACACCAAGCAACAAGCGCCTCTCACCTTGATGGATTGCGTATGGAATTCCGTTATCCCAATTTGCCGGATGAAGATTGGTGGTTTAGCGTTCGCTCCTCAAATACCGAACCGTTCTTACGGTTGAATCTCGAGGCGAAAAACGAGAAGGAGTTGGAGCGCCGCAAACAAGAACTCTCTGCGTTGATGACACGTCCCGTATGATTCATCCCATGAAGTTACATCCCGAACCTTTCGAAAAATTAAAGGCGGGAAAGAAAAAAATCGAGAGTCGCTTGTGGGATGAAAAGCGGCAACACATTCGGGTCGGCGATGAAATTGATTTTTTTAAGTTGCCTGATTTGAAAGAGACTTTGCGCGTCACGGTCATCGGATTGGAACGATTCCCAACGTTTGAAGAACTCGCACACGCATTTCCGTTAACGGACTTTTGCATGCCGGATGGATCGATGCCAGAAGATTTTGTTCAAGCCATGCGGCCATATTATACAGAGGAAGAAGAAAAGGAGTGTGGAGTGGTTGGGATTCGAGTAAAGCTGCCAGGGGTGGAAGAATAGGAAAAAACGAGAGAGCGATAGGCTCTTAGAATCGAAAAGGAACAGCGATTAGAATGAAAGTATCTAACTCCTTCATTCTTCTCACTGCCCTATGTCCATCCTAGACGTTATCCCGTCCGAGGCCAAGCTTGTCCAAATCTTTCGTGAAGCCACCTTTGGAAAAAGGCTCTTTTGTCCTCGTTGCGGTTTAAGCCACATTCAAGTATCCGAAGATCGATACCGCTGTCCAAAGTGTCGCAAGCCCTTCAGTCTCACTTCCGTCTCCTGGTTGAAAGGAACAAAGCTTTCTTTGAGAAATCTCTGGCTTCTTCTGTACTGCTGGCAGAAGAACATTTCTTTTAAAACAACCCTCCAGATTACCTCTCTATCCCATGTGGCCGTTCGACGATGGCGCAGCCAAGACTGTTTTGTCTATGAAAGTCCTCTTCTAAAGGGATTGGTTGAAGTCGATGAGGCTTTTATGGGCAGAAGGAGACACAAAAACCAGCAGATTGTTCTTGGAGCTTGGAGCAGGATCCAAAAGAAGGTAGTTTTGCGCTGTACCGAAGATCGAGAGCAAGGAACGACAGATGCTTTTCTTCTGGCGCATGTTTCTAACAAAGGTTCCACCATCTTCACGGATTCTGCTGGTTGCTATGAGGGCATTGATGCTTTTTTTGGCTATGAATACCAAACCTGCAATCATTCGGAATTCGTTTTTGGGCCCACCAATCTCATTGAAAATATCTGGTCGAGGATTAAGCGTTTTATCATCCGCACCTATCATCATTTCCACAAGAAATGGTTGCCCAGACTCTTGCGGGAAGTCGAGGCTAGGATCAACAACCCTGAAATCTTTGAATCTCCGCTAACCTTCCT
>CAYPSC010000079.1:0-5132 GCA_964413385.1 uncultured Gammaproteobacteria bacterium
CTTTGCATGAGCGTGAAGAGTCTATCGAAAGCGCTTTGGCTTTGGCTGCAAAAAACCAGAACCTGTAAAACCAGCTCCCCCTGTCGCTGTTGCACCCATACCAAAATTAAAGCCTATTAAAATACCAGCTCCACCTACGTCTACAACCACCGTGCCTTCTTTGGTACCCATCCCTTACACATACTCCACCAGTGCACGCCCAGATCGGTACACATCTCCGGAGGTATCGTATCTACGCCAAGTCATGTCTAATTTTTCCAAAACACAATCGTTCCGAGCGCATCTCGAAGTCCCAACGACCACAGGAGGTGCCGTTGGTAACATTGAATTTAACCGCACAAAAGGACTCCATGGAACGCTCCAAATCCCCGGAGGAATGATGGCCGAGATCTATCTGATTGGTTCGGATATTTACTTCCGTTCTAATACATCGACATGGCAAAATTTAGGTTCAAGTAACGAAGGAAAACAAGCGATCGCTTTATTTCGTTCTGCATTTTCTCTTGACTCAGATGGTGCCGCCCAGGTCATCTCTGATACGGCACGCATGCAAGCCATTACAGACGATCCGGAGGGTTGTCGCCTTTACTCCTTTACTCAATACACCCCTGAGGGCAAAAAAGTAGGCATCCAGATGTGCGTTAAAGATGATTTACCCACCCGCCTTGTCAGCCAAACAGAAAGCGGAAATGTTATCATTACCTACAAAGATTTTAACCAGCCGATCGATATCCTTCCACCAACAACCAAATAAGTTGACGAAAAAGGATGCATTCAGTATGCTTAATTAGCACTCTCAATTTTAGAGTGCTAAACTATGCTTCCTCATAATTTCACGACAAAAAGCCAAGAGGCATTTCAACTCGCCCATCAATTTGCTCTGGAAAATGGACAGCAGTCTTTGGAGACTCTTCACATTTTTTATGCCTTACTTGAGCAAGAGGACGGTGTCGTACCGGCTATTTTAAAAAAACTTTCTATTCAGCTGCCCCTCCTCAAAACGGAGACAGAGCAAGCGCTTGATCAACTGCCAAAAACCGGCACCGCAGGAGCCCTCGCACAGCTCTATCTCTCACCTGAGCTCGCTCGTGTCCTAGAGGGGGCAGACCGCGCAGCTAAACATTTTAAGGACGAATATATTTCTACGGAACACCATCTCCTTGCCATGGCAGAAAGTCATGATGAAGTCGCGACACTCATGGCGCGCCATGGAGTAACAACAGATGCGATCTTGCAAGCCCTTAAAGAGGTACGCGGTAATGTCACGGTTGACTCGCCTGAACCGGAGAAATCCTACCAAGTATTGGAGAAATATTCGAAAAATTTGACCGCGCTCGCGCGCCAGGAAAAACTTGATCCTGTGATCGGGCGTGATGATGAAATTCGCCGTGTCATGCAAATCCTCTTGCGGCGAACCAAGAACAATCCGGTTCTGATCGGGGAAGCCGGCACAGGAAAAACAGCGATCGTGGAAGGATTAGCCCAGCGCATTGCTGCTGGCGATGTGCCTGAATCACTTAAAGAGAAAGAGGTCGTGGCGCTTGACATTGGTTCGCTTGTTGCAGGAACCAAGTTCCGTGGCGAATTCGAAGAGCGTATTAAAGCCGTGATGCGGGAGATTGAAAAATCAGCCGGGAAAATCATCTTATTTATTGATGAGTTACATACGCTGGTAGGCGCTGGCGCTTCAGGTGAGGGCGGATCGCTTGATGCCTCTAACTTACTGAAGCCGGCACTCGCACGCGGGCAATTACGCTGTATTGGCGCCACCACCCTTCAAGAATACCAAAAATATATTGAGAAGGATGCAGCGCTCGCCCGCCGATTCCAACCCGTGTTTGTTGAAGAACCAAATGAGGATGATGCGATCGCCATTTTGCGTGGGATCAAAGACAAATACGAGGTCCATAATGGGGTGCGCATTTTAGACAGTGCCCTGGTTGCAGCCGTCCATCTTTCCACACGCTATATCACCGACCGTTTTCTCCCAGATAAAGCCGTAGACCTGATCGATGAAGCAGCCGCAGCGCTCCGCATGCAGATCGACTCCATGCCAGAGGAATTGGATAAATTAAAACGTGAGCTCACGAAATTAGAAATCGAAAAACGCGCCCTCTCAAAGGAGGAGGAAAAAGAATCCAAGGAGCGATTAGCAGAGGTAGAGAAACGTATTGCCGAGGTACGCGAAAAAGCGGACCAATTAGAGCTATCCTGGAAGGCCGAAAAGGAGCTGATCACGAAGATCCAAGACACGAAGAAGGAGCTCGAACGTTTAAAAAGCGAAGCGGATATTGCCCAACGTCGGGGTGATTTGGAAAAGGCATCTGAAGTTCGCTATGGCCGCATTCCCCTCCTAGAACGACGTAATCGTGAGATAGAAAACAAATTGCGAGAGCTACAGGGGCAGCGTGGGTTATTGAAGGATGCGGTGACTGATGAAGATATCGCAGCTGTGGTTGCCCGTTGGACCGGTATCCCTGTACAACGCATGCTAGAATCAGAAGCCGCGCGTCTCGCAAAACTCGAAGAAGAATTGCAAAAACGTGTTATCGGTCAATCGGAAGCCGTCCATGCCGTCGCGAACGCCTTACGCCGCTCACGCGCAGGCATTGGCGAAGAAAAACGTCCGATCGGTTCGTTCCTTTTTCTTGGTCCGACTGGCGTTGGAAAAACGGAGCTAGCCCGTGCCTTAGCAAAAACTCTGTTTGACGATGAAGACGCCATGGTACGCGTCGACATGTCTGAATACATGGAAAAACATACCGTTTCGCGCCTCATCGGTTCGCCGCCAGGATATGTGGGACATGACGAAGGTGGTCAGCTGACAGAAAAAATTCGTCGCCGACCATACGCCGTCATCCTCTTGGATGAAATTGAGAAAGCTCATCAAGATGTTTTTAATACCCTTTTACAAGTTTTGGACGATGGGCGCCTGACAGATGGTAAGGGACGCGTGGTGAATTTTAAGAACACCATCATTATCATGACATCGAACATTGGTTCGGATGTGATTTTGGATTGGGGGAAGCGCCATGGAGAGATTGGCTTTGTGAGCGAAGAGACAAATCAAAAGACCAAGCGAGACGAAGAAGCTATGCGTACGCGCGTCATGGAGATGCTGCGAGAACAATTCCGGCCAGAATTCTTAAACCGCGTAGACGAAATCGTTATGTTCCACTCCCTGACGAAGGAGAATTTAGAAAAAATTATTGATTTACAATTGGCACAAGTCGCCAAGCGGCTTCAGGAGAAAAAAATCACCCTGACCTTTACGGATAAAGCCAAGGCGCTGGTGACAGAAAAAGGTTATGATCCTGCGTATGGCGCTCGCCCGCTCAAGCGCGCGATTCAAGATTTGATTTTGGATGAGCTCGCATTGAAAATCGTCGAGGGAAACATTAAAGAAGGCGACCGCGTCACGGTCGATACGAGTCGAGGAAAGATCACATTCAAGTAAAAGTTCTCTTTGAAGGTCTGGCTTATCTTTTGCTAGGCCTGCGTCGCTAAGTAGGAAGCAACGATAGCAGCTGTTTCTGCACGAAAGATGAGACGACCTAGTGTTGTGATGAAAAAATCACTTTCTTTGGCTTTGGCCGATTCATCGGGAGACCAACCGCCCTCAGGTCCAACAAAAATCCCGAGCGTCCCTTTTGCTGTTTCTTTTTTCATTTCCCATGGTTCGCCAAAAGCATCCAAGAAATAGTTCACGTCATTATGAGAGGCGTGTGGAAGAACGGCATTGAATTTAATGGGGTCATGCAGCACCGGGACTACCCCACGCCCAGACTGTTCTGCCGCCTCACGAATAACCTTTGCTAAGCGCGGACGTTTAAATTGCAGCTTGATCGTTCGTTCAGTAATGAGAGGCACAATCTCTTTTACACCCACCTCTGTCGCCTTCTGCACAACCCAATCAAAATTCTCACGCTTCAATACAGCACAATACAAAATGACATGCGCGCCCGGTTCGGCCATGCTTGTGACCGTACGAATTAATTCCGTTTCTACGCCACGTGAAGAGAAAATAACAATGCGCGCTTCTGCCTCGTGTCCCTGCCCATCACCCAGCAAGAGATGCTCTCCTATAGCCAAATGCAAAACATGCTGAATCTGGTGTATCAATTCAGGATCGGTAATCGTGATAGACGGTTGAGACAAATCAAATGGTCCAATGAATCGGTGCAACTTCATATCCACGCCTCAACCTCATCATAAAACACGTGCTTGCGCAATGCGTGGACCATGCCCAACTAGGATTCTTCGTCTTCTTTTGTTTCGAGATACGGAGCAATGGACTTCCAACGGCTCAGGAGCCATTTGCGTACTTCTGGTAATTCTTTTTGCGCCAGCTCTTTCGTCTTCCCGTAATGCTCTACCAGTTGGTCCACAACCTCCTCATATTTTTCTTTGGTCATCTCCCCCATCTCACTCAATTTCTTCATCACTTTCGCTTCCAATTTTATCGCCTTCTTGCGTGCGTCCTTGGTGAGCTCTTTACCCTTTTTAGATTGCAGGAACAACCCGGCCGCTAACCCCAACACTGCCCCCGCCATCAAACCTGCTTTTAGATGTGAAGATTTTTGCATAGAGTACTTGGACCAAGAATTAAAGATAACTCAACTGTAGCTCAACGGCGCTCACCCTTCAACCACATTTGCACGAGACGCTTGCCTTCTTCAACACCAGGCTGGTTATAGGTATCTACATCAAATAGTTCCCCCAAATAAGCAACCGTTAACATGAAAAACTGAAACAGCTCTCCCATAGCGAGCGCGTCCAAACGACTAATCGTGAAGGTCACACAATCACGTTTCTTCTTTGCCAGAGCTTCAGCCGTTGCACGGCGTTCGGCGTGAATCACCTCTTGTAGAGTGTGACCCGGTAACCCTTCAAGGAGCGGTGCGGGCGACGGGAGTTTTGGAAGAGAAATATCTTGGTTAAATTTTTCCAATTCGATAAAGGTGAAAAATTTATCGTCTGGCCCATCCATATATAATTGAACCTGAGAATGCTGGTCGGTAGCACCCAATCCTGCTATTGGCGTCGGTCCAATTTCCGTGGTTTTACCCAAACTCTCAGCGATCAGCTGGCGGCACCAAAGACCAAACGAATAGAGACGCGAAACATAGGGC
>CAYPSC010000080.1:0-5074 GCA_964413385.1 uncultured Gammaproteobacteria bacterium
GTATTGGACGCATTGGTTGCTTTTTCATCAACGATCATCCGGGGACGCTGACGCACTTTGTGTTATGAGTGAAATATCCGGACGGGTCTGTACGTCATGATTTAGGGCTTTACCTTTCGCTTATTGGTTTTGCGACCGGTGGCATTTTTATTTATCTCAACCGCCGTGAACGAGTGCCGGGATTTTGGTTGGGGACGTACATGATGATCGAGGGTGTGACCAGGTTCTCATTAGATTTTTTGCGTATCGCCGATGCACGTTATCTTGGACTCACGCCGACCCAGTTTTTGTCCATCCCGCTTTTTGTTGCGGGGTGTTGGTTAGTATGGAAAATGAAGGAAAGAAATAAAAAGATCTAAGATCTAAAATTATTGGTTTTTTATGGTCAACATCCTACAGCTCTTCTATACCTGTCATTCCGACCGAGGAATCCGATGACGAGTGGAGGAATCTTTCTGAAAAGGAGGTCCCCTGTCTGCCGGCAGGCTCGCCGTGGCGGTCAGGCAGGCTCGACTCCGTCAGACTTCGCTGGGGACGACGGTGGTAGTGGCACTCTGCCGGTTTGCTGCGGGATGGCTCATTTTTTGTTATACTCATTTTATGTTTGACGTAGCGATCGTGGGAGGCGGTCCTGCGGGTTTAGCGGCGGCGGTCTATCTCGCGCGACAGAAAATTCCATTTATCCTTTTTGCTGGTACCTTGGGTGGCCAGGCGTTGTGGTCTTCTGATGTCGAGAATTATTTGGGTTTCCATTTGTTAGATGGGGTTGCGTTGGTCAAAAAGTTTCGTGAGCATTTGGAGGATTATCGAGATGTAGCAACCATGAAGGAAGGAGAAGAGGTGCGGCGTGTTGAGCGGGGAAAAGGCAGATTTCATTTGATCACAGATCGGCAGGATTATGAGGCGAAAACAATTTTGGTTGCTACTGGAACGCGTCATCGAACTTTGAACGTGCCTGGGGAAAAGCTGCTTTACGGGAAAGGAGTGACCTATTGTGCGACCTGTGATGCTCCCTTGTTTCGCGACAAAGTTGTTTACGTGATTGGTGGTGGGAATTCTGCTATGGATGCAGCGCTTTTTGCAGAAAAATACGCTTCGTCTGTGACGCTCGTGACGATCAATCCAATGCTGGCGGGAGATGGTGTGATGATGTCGAAAATAAAAGCGAGTAAAAAGATTACATTACTCACTTCAACAAAGACATCTCAGATTTTTGGAAAAGAGCGAGTGGTTGGAATTGGACTTATTGGTCCGGACAAGAAGGAACGGATGGAAAAGGCGGACGGGGTCTTTATTGAGATTGGTTTACAACCGGTTGCAGAATTGATCGATTTTGTCGCAAAGGATAAGTGGGGTCAGATTGTGGTTGATAAAGATACGCAGACGAGCGTAGAAGGAATTTGGGCAGCGGGAGATGTGACGGATATCACGGAAAAACAAATTGCGATTGCGGTTGGTGAAGGTTCTAAGGCGGCGATTTCCATCATCCGATATTTACAGACGCATCATTGATTACGGTCTTATTTGCTTAGAACGTACCATTACGTTACTCTCTTGACATTATGGAATCTACTTCTAGCAACCGCGGTCTTATCATCGGAATCGTCGTAGTCACGGTTCTTATCTTTGGTGGGCTGGTATGGGCCATTATGAGTGCGCCATCAAACGCGCCACAGAACCAAGTGAGCGGTCCAGAAGCGGGGCTTTCCTTTAATGATCAGAATAATCCCGCTATTGGATCAATAGATGCAAAGGTTGTTGTGCGTATGTTCAGTGATTTTCAATGCCCTTATTGCCGCGATGCAGAACCGGCGGTGAAGTATGCTATTGGAAAATACCAGGACCGTGTGCGGTTTATCTGGGATGATTTTCCGCTTCTGACCGTTCATCCAAATGCTCGCTTGGCAGCGAATGCGGCGCGCTGTGCCGAAGATCAGGGAAAGTTTTGGGAATATCGCGATGCTTTATATACGAGTCAGGCTGATTGGAGTGGTTCTGGTCAGGCGGAGGAGAAAATGGTTGGTTATGCTACGCGGCTTGGCTTGGATCAAAATACTTTTTCGAGCTGTTTAGTCGGTCGGAAGAACGACGGGAAGGTGATGGATGATGTGAATGAGGGGAATCGAAACCATGTTGATAGTACGCCAACGTTTTTTGTGAATAATAGACGTTATCATTTTCAGACGGCCGCTGAATGGGACCAGGCGATCGCTCAAGCCTTTGCGGAAATGAATTCAACCCCGACGAATGCGTCGTCTTCTACGCCCTAGGGAGGATGTGGAGGGTTGACGGATGTCTTGAAGCTCGGCGGTCGGGCCCTTACAATAAGAACGCTTATTTTTATCCCCACATGAACATTATGGAGTCATCTTTTTGGCAGGGGAGTCCTAAGAACATGTTTTTTATGGGTTTGTTCTTGGGTCTCGCTATCTCTGCAACCGTTGGTTTGAGCGTTGTTCTTGGTGCTGTTTGGAGTGGAAAGGCGGCATCAGCTGGAAGTGGTCAAGTCGTACAGCAGGCTCCGGTGCCGAATCCCGATCCAACGCCATCAAATCAGCAACAGCCCCCTGCCCAGCCAGTCAAAGCGGTGGATGCCAAGGTTGATCACATCCGTGGAAATAAGAATGCAAAAGTGACATTAATTGAATATTCTGATTTTGAATGTCCATTCTGTAAGACCTATATTCCGAGTGTCGAACAGGCCTTAAAGGATTTCCCAAAAGATGTGCGTTTGGTGTATCGCCATTATCCGTTGTCTTTCCATCAGAATGCGCAGAAACAAGCCGAGGCATCGGAATGTGTGGCGAAGCTTGGTGGAGATGTAGCTTTTTGGAAGTTTCATGATATTATTTTTACCGAAACGACTTCCAACGGGACGGGTTTTGCCTTGGATAAGTTAGGTCCAGCGGCGGCACGAGCGGGTGTGAATCAGGCTGCGTTCCAAAAGTGCTTGGACTCGGGTGAGATGGCGGCTAAGGTCGCGGCTGACCAGGCTTCGGGAAATGATGCGGGTGTGCAGGGGACGCCGACGACGTTTGTGAATGGAAAAGAGGTGAGTGGGGCTGTTCCCTACGCGCAGCTTAAGGCAGCGATCCAGGCGGCGGGCGCAAGTAACTAGCGACTCATACGTAATGAAGACGAGAACCCGTTCAGACTCCACTGGACGGGTTTTTGGTTTTTCGTTATGATCCTGGCGCGTTTTTGTCTCTATCGTTTTTGCTGTGTCTTCATTATTGCGAACGAAGTGAGTAGGCGTAGGCAGTGGCAGAAGTGTAGTAAGAGCGTTGCGCCCGAGTGAAACGAATTGTGCCGTTAAGCCGAGCAAGGAGAGGTCGCATAGTGGCCTAGTGCACGCGCTTGGAAAGCGCGCATACCGCAAGGTATCGAGGGTTCGAATCCCTCCCTCTCCGCCAGAGCAAAACAAACCGCTGATGAGGCGGTTTTTGCGATGGTATATAGTGAGCAAATTGTTTTGCTCGCATGAGGGATTCGAACGCCGGAGCGGTGTCGCATCAGAAGATTCGACTGCGAGGCAGTGCCTAGCCCGAGGCGAGTGACGACGAACCGTGAGGCGAAGGGAATCCCTTCCTCTCGCTATAGAAATTTAGTATCCGCATGTCCGAATACCCCACAATATTCGAACCTTGTATGGTATTTTGGGATAAGATGACCTCCATGAAAAGGAGGTGATTTTATATCCAGGAGGCATTTGTTTTATCGGCTAGATCATTCCCCAAAAAAATCGTATCATCATCGGTGCAATGTTTTTGTCGGAGTGTTTATAATCTTATGGAATCTTATCTTGATTTTTCTCGACTTTGTTGTCTTTGAATCGCTCTTTGGCTGATGTGTCCTCTATGCTGCTATAGGAAAAAATACGTGTACTATATAAAATGTATATACATGAACGAAACATATACCTGGTATCAGTCGCTGATCAAACCAGGCTGGGCACCGCCAAGCTGGCTCTTTGGACCCGTGTGGACGGTCCTGTATACGATCATCGCCATCACCTTCGGCACCGTTTTTTATAAAGTTTTTATTAAAGAGATTCCTTGGATGATTGTGCTTCCATTTGTCCTAAATCTTATTTTTAACTTTGCGTTTACACCACTGCAGTTCGGCCTCAGGAATAATTACCTTGCTTCGATCGATATTGTGTTCGTGTTCGGTACGCTTATCTGGGCGCTTGTCGTGGTGTGGCCTTACATGCGTTTTGCGGTCTATATAAATATTTCCCTTATCTCCTTTGGGTTTTATTCGCGACCGCCTTACAGCTCGCTATAGCGTATCTTAACAAGTAACTGTAACTATGTTAGCCAAACTCTATTTCATTGCACTGCCTGTCTTTTTTATGATCGATATGCTCTGGCTCGGTATAGTGGCGAAAAATTTGTATCGAGCGCAAATTGGCGCGCTTCTGAAACCTGAGGTTAATTGGATGGCAGCAATTATTTTTTACCTCATTTTTATTTTTGGTCTTGTCGTGTTTGTGATTGCTCCAGCTGTGGAGAAGTCGTCATGGACCAACTCACTTCTTTATGGAGCGCTCTTAGGTTTCGTCTGTTATGCTACGTACGATCTTACTAATCTCGCCGTGGTAAGAAATTGGCCGCTTGCGATTACCCTTGTTGATATGACATGGGGAGCGGTCTTGGCGGCCTCTGTCGCGACGATCACCTATTTCATCGCGAGCAAGATCGTATGACGCTTTATCTCCTGATGCTCGCCGTTCTCTTGTTCGTGTACATGAGTTCGTGGTTCGTGGTATCTCTTGTAAAGAAAAGAAATGACCTCGCTGATGTGGCATGGGGGTTAGGATTTGTGCTTTTGGCGTGGATCGCGTTTTTTTTCGTAAAGAATTACGAAACGCGTGCAGTGTTTGTAAATATTTTAGTGAGCGCATGGGGATTGCGTCTTGCGTGGCATATTCACAGGAGAAATCGCGGGAAGAGAGAAGACTACCGCTATGCTCTCTGGCGCGAGGAATGGGGTCGACTGTTCTATATCAGATCGTTTTTGCAGGTGTATCTCTTGCAGGGGTTGTTTTTGTTTATGATCGCGACCCCTGTGC
>CAYPSC010000081.1:0-5005 GCA_964413385.1 uncultured Gammaproteobacteria bacterium
AACCGCTGACCTCTTCCATGCCATGGAAGCGCTCTACCAGCTGAGCTAAGGGCCCTTACTCGCCGTGACGGCTTTCTATGCCAGGCCGGCTGCGCTTTGCGCTTCGTCGGCTGGCGGATCGTAACTTGATTTGGGAACAAAAACAGTGGAAATATGCCAGAAGATGAGCAGGGCGTCAACGGAGATGCTATTCATTTAAATCAAGATAAGCTATCCTCTCGTGCATGCAGCATTTTTTAGTTTTTGGTCGTCTACCTTGGCTTTCGCTGGCAGAAAGCAAAGCGGTTCTTGGCGGCGAAGCCCCGCTTATGGCAGACGCGTTGGCTGTTTTTGAACGCGATGTATGGGATGCTGCATCTTTTCAAGATCGGTTAGCGGGAACGGTGAAATTGGGTGATGTGATTTTGGATCTTCCGGTACAGGAATTTACGCCAGAACGATTAGCGGATGAAATCGGAGCGCGTCCTCGTGGCAAAAAGATCGAATTTGGACTGACGTTTTATGGAGGTTCTGGCGCAGCCAAAGCCAAGGTCAAGCATTTTCCTTTGCAATTAAAACGCGTTTTGAAAGAGCGAGGTCATTCTGTGCGCTGGGTGACAGGAGAGAAAGGCGAAATTACGCCAGCGGCTGTGGCTAAAACAGGACTCACGGATCAGGGTTATGATTTTTGTGTTGGCATTTTTGGAACGCGAGTTGTTGTTGGATTAACAACACATGTGCAAAACGCGGATGATTGGAGCAGACGCGATTATGGTCGGCCATTTCGTGATGAGGTGACGGGCATGTTGCCACCTAAATTGGCACGGGCGTTGGTGAATTTAGCGGTAGATGGGAAACGGGAAGTCACTATTCTCGATCCGTTTTGTGGCGGAGGTACGGTATTGATGGAAGCGGCGCTCTTAAATCAGGAATCAAAAATTAACGATCAGAAATGGCACATGATTGGATCAGATATTGATAGAAAACAGGTCGAAGGCGCAAAAGAAAATTTGAAATGGCTTGGGCTTGATAGGATCGAAGTGTTTCAATATCCGGCTGAACGTATTCATGAAAAGGTGAAACGCGCCGAGGCGATTGTGACAGAAGGGTATTTAGGGCGTCCGCTCACAGGTCAAGAAACGCTTGCAACATTAATGGAGCAAAAACAAGAGATTGAAGATTTATGGCGTACGTCGTTCCGATCGTTCGCTCGTATTCAAAAGAAAGGTGATCGAGTTGTTTGTGTGTGGCCGGTGTTTGTTTCGTCACACGGGACAGTAGCGGTTGATTTACGAGAGGAATTAAAGGATTTTTGGTATCGATGGATTGATCCATTAGAGGGGTGGGTAAAAAAGCCTATGACATTGACCTATAGTCGTGAGGGGCAGAGAGTGAAAAGAAATATCGTTGTATTGGAAAGAGAATAAAAAATCGTGATTCGGGATTTAAATTATAAAAGGGTCTAGGTTTCCGGATAAATTTGTTTACCCTCCTCGTCAAAAATTTTAATGGCTTGAACGGGGCATGACTGCGCGGCAAGGAGGATGGTCTCGGCATCCGCCGCGTTTTGATCGACGACGTACGCCTTATTCTCATCATCTAGTTGAAAGACGCCAGGAGCCACGGTCACGCATGGAGCAGCTCCGATGCATATTTCACGATCGATTTCGATTTTACTGATTATGAGAGTTTTTTTAGGGTTCTGGGGTGATGCATCAGGCATAGATTGGTAAGGAGGAAGAGGAGATGGGTGGCATTATGCCCCAAAGTACTTCTCTTTGTAAAAGCGGATGAGTTGTTCGACCTCGGGGAGACAGGTTGGATCACCAGTACCAACTTTGGTTTTTTGTTGAACCTTCTCCAAAGTATCTGCTCCTTCAAGAACCGCTTCTTCGATGTCGTGGTCTGTGACTTTGACAACTTTATCGATCAGACGACCTTGTTCCACGACCACGCGATCGTATTGTCCGGTTTTTTTGAAGTAATCATTAATAGCTGAGCGTAGTGCCTTGTCACCTAGAACGGAGCAATGAATCTTGCGGTTGGGTAATCCACCTAAACGTTCCATAATGTCTTGAGGCCGGAGTTGGAGCGCTTCGTCCACGGTCAGCCCACCATTTTCGGTGACCATCACCGAGAGCATGGATGTAGAAGCGATTGCGGACGCGCAACCAAAAGTTTTCCATTTAAAATCCGTGATGCGCTCGAGACCGTCTTTATCTTTTGTGACATGGATCCAAACTTTCATAGCATCACCGCAAGCGGGCGAACCGACCAGGCCCATATAAGAATCAGGACAGATCTCACCATCGAGAAAGTTTTGGGGGTGAAAAAAATGATCCTTTACCGTATCGGTATAGAACCAGCCTTTGTCTTTGGTTGGCGCAACGATGTCGCCTTGGCGAGCAGTGGCTGTTACAGGTGAAACGATTTTGGGATCAGGCATAGTATTTCATGTCGAGATTAACGGGGCTCATCTGGCGCAGGCGTTCGATGATGCCTGGCATGACGTCGATGATTTTTTGGATATCTTTTTCTGTTGTGGCGTGGCCTAGGCTAAAACGAATAGAGCCGTGGGCAGCTTCGTATGACACACCGGTTGCCAGAATCACATGCGATGGGTCGAGGGAGCTCGAGGCGCAGGCAGAGCCGGTCGAAACCATGATATTTTTGGCATCGAGATACAGAACGCAAGCCTCACCCTCGATATCCAAGAATGAAATGTTGACGTTATTTGGTAGGCGCTCAGTTGGGTGGCCGTTTAGACGACTTTTGGGAATCTTGAGAAGGCCATCGATTAATTTATCTCGCAGCTTTGTGAGGCGTATGTTTTCTTTTTCACGATTTTCTTGAACGAGTTCAAATGCTTTGGCGAGGCCTATGATAGCGGGAACGTTTTCGGTTCCGGAGCGAATGCTACGTTCTTGCCCGCCGCCTCGAATGAGTGGTTCAACTTTTGTGCCTCTGCGAATAAAGAGGATACCCACGCCTTTTGGTCCATAGATTTTGGAACCATTCATGGTTAGCAAATCAACATGAGATTGCTCAACGTTTAAATCTAATACACCAGCTGCCTGGCAAGCATCGGTATGGAAGAAAGGAAAAGGAGTTGCATGTTCTTTGCGCCAAGCGAGAAGCGTCTTGCCGATTTCATGAATAGGTTCGAGCGTGCCAATTTCATTATTGGCCGTCATGATGCTCACCAAAACGGTGTTTGGTTTGAGCGCGGCTTTTAGTTGTTTCACGTCAACAAGGCCGGTGCGATTAACGGAAAGACGGGTTAACTCGATTTCATTGTTTTTTTCTAGATAGAGCAATGGTTCGAGTACGGCGTGATGTTCAATCGTGCTTGTGATGACGTGGGGCTTGGAAGAGCTTGGAGCTTGAATCTTGGAGCTTAGAGCGCGTACACAGCCAACGACGGCTAAGTTATCAGATTCGGTTCCACCGCCAGTGAAAATGATCTCGTCCCCATGAGCATGCAAAAGATCGGCGATGGTTTGGCGTGCTTTTGTGAGTGCGTTTTTTGCCTCCATGCCTACAGTATGGAACGAGGATGGATTGCCAAATTTTTCTGTGGAATAAGGTTCCATGGCTTTTAAAACACGCGGATCCATGGGCGTTGTTGCGGCGTGATCAAGATAGATGAGGTGGTCGGGCATAGCGTTCGGTGATGATTATCGGATCATGTCTGCCAAGGTTGTTTCGTTAAGCGTGGTGAGCAGTTTTGTTTGTAAAACATTCCAGAATGATTTACTAATGCACTTGTTAGCGACTGGACACTGGAGGTTAGAACGTTGACATTCGACTAGGATCAGGGGCCCTTCGAGTGCGGCCAGTATTTTTTTAGCCGTAATCTTGTCTGGATCTTGGGCTAAACGATAACCACCGTTTGGTCCTTTGCGACCCTTGATGAGGCCTGCTTGTTTTAAGTTTTGAGCAATTTCTTCCAGATATCCCAGCGAAACGCCCATTTTTGTCGATATTCGACTTAACGACACATGGGTTTCTTGCTCGTTTTTTGAGGCGAGTTCGGCCATTAGAATGAGACCGAGGTGGTTGCGTTCGGAAACACGGAATAAGGAGTTCATAATTTCCTGGTTCGTGACCAGGAATATAACAATGACCGGTTTTGACGTCAATCGTTGATTTTTATGTAGCTACATGGTTAGGTCATGAAGGCGACACTCAAACGGAGGAAAGTGATGCAGCAAAGGGCGCAGGTTCTGAGTTCAAAGTGGACGCTCCGGGTCGATTATATCGACCACTTGACGGGGCGGAGGGGCCACTGGCTGGCGGATCATGAGCAAAGCATGACCATTGGTCGTGCGGACGGGAACGTTATCAGTCTCTTCGATCCGTCCAACGCGCTACCTTGGAGTTTGTTTTTGGTCGGTTTCTCCGGGCAGCACCATGTTCATTGTTTGCATTTTCAAGATGATATGGAAGGAGAGATTTACCAATGGATCAGCGGACAATTTGTGCAAACGATGAGTTTCGCACAAATCCGTAGCCATGGTGCCGCTCACCGAGACGAAGCTGGAACTTGGCATTTCCCCCTCAGAGTGGGAGATGTGGCAAGGCTGAGACTTGGGGGGAGGGTCGATGTTCAAATTTCGTTCGCTCCATTGTCTGATCAACAGACGACGTGAATGTGAACCTGTCTGTTTCGGGTCCCGCAGCCTTCTCGGTGCGGGACTTTGTTTTTTTATATGAGTTGTCAGGTAGCTTGCTTATTGTTACGTTATAGGACGCTTTATTCTATGTCTTTACGACCTGTTCACGATATTGAAAAGAAGTGGCAACAGCGCTGGGAAGAGGAGGGGATTTATCGCGCAAAAGATCCCGGTGAAACGAAGAAAACCAAATTTTACGGGTTAATAGAATTTCCTTATCCGTCCGGTGAAGGTTTGCACGTTGGCCATCCGCGTTCTTATACGGCGATTGACGTTTATACGCGTAAGCAACGGATGCAGGGGAAGAATGTGCTGTATCCTATTGGTTGGGATGCATTCGGATTGCCGAC
>CAYPSC010000082.1:0-310 GCA_964413385.1 uncultured Gammaproteobacteria bacterium
CCGGTTTTCGTTTTATACAGGTGGTCTCTCGAGTCTTGTTAGGGCTCGATCCAGTTCTTCGAGCGTCGAGATTCTGACTAATTCAGAACGAATACTTTTCCATTTGGAATATTCTTTAAAATACCACGGCAAATGTTTGCGAAGTTTGGTCAGCCCACGTTCGCCATACCGCTCAACTTGGAGACGGGCGTGAGTGCGAACAACCTCGATCTGTTCATCTATGGTAGGAGCACGATACGCCTCTCCTTCACGAAGGAAAGTTGTGATCTCTTCAAAGATCCACGGGTTACCGAGAGCGCCACGGCCAATC
>CAYPSC010000082.1:320-1021 GCA_964413385.1 uncultured Gammaproteobacteria bacterium
CGCTTCACCAGCGCGTACCCAATTTGCCTTGCCGGCATAACCTTGTTCTTTGGTGCGACCATGCATGGAAATCAAATCCGCTCCCGCATCTTCGATCACTTTTACGAAATCAAGACAGTCGGTATCATCTTTCCATCCAAGGCGAGTCTTAACGCTTACGGGTACGCTCACCACCTTTTTTACGGCTTTGACAATGGCGGCAGCACGGTCAGGTTCTTTGATCAGGGAAGCGCCGTTGAAATTGGAAACAAGGTTGTAAACAGGACAGCCCATGTTGATGTCAATGGCATCAGGATGAAAACGTTCTTCAATGATGCGAGCTGCTTCTGCCATGACCGCTGGGTCGCTGCCGAAGATTTGTTGGACAAGCGGCCGTTCGCGTTCATCAAACTCCGCCATCTTGAGTGTCTTTGGGTTCAAACGTATGACGGCTTCGGAAGAAACCATTTCTCGAAAGATCACGGGTGCGCCGTGCTGCTTGCAGACTAAACAAAATGGCAGATCACTCATATCTGCCATGGGAGCCAGTGCTACGATCGGTTTTTCGATGGTCTTCCAATTGAGCATGCGTTGGAAAATAACGTAAAAATGTGAAATGATCAATAGCGAGGCGTTGCACATTCTCCCCTTGCGAAGGGGAGACGCAGAGGGGTTCTGTTTGTAGGGTGAGGATTATGTCTGTTTTTAAGCTCACTTCCAAA
>CAYPSC010000082.1:1031-4998 GCA_964413385.1 uncultured Gammaproteobacteria bacterium
TCAGCCGGAGGCCATTGAATTACTCACAAAAGGTGTAAAACGCGGTGATCAATTTCAAACATTGCTTGGAGCGACGGGTACAGGAAAGACATTTACGGTTGCGAACGTGATTCAAAATATTCAGAAACCAACGTTGGTCATCGCTCATAACAAAACGTTGGCAGCACAGTTGTGTAATGAATTTCGTCAGTTCTTTCCAGAAAACGCGGTAGAATACTTTGTTTCGTATTACGATTACTATCAGCCAGAGGCATATATTGCGCGGTCAGACACGTATATAGAAAAAGAAGCGCAGATTAACGAAGAGATTGATCGCTTGCGCCATTCAGCAACGCAAGCGCTGCTAACGCGCAAGGACGTCATTATTGTCGCGTCTGTGTCTTGTATTTATGGCTTGGGTGCGCCAGAAGCGTATGAGCAAACGGTGCTACATATCCGACAAGGCGATGATGTTAAACGCTCGGATGTGCTTCAGCGTTTGATTGACATGCAATTTACACGGACGAATGCAGAGTTGAAGCGCGGAACCTTTATGGCGCGTGGGGAAGTACTGGATATCATGCCGGCGAACGAAGAACTGACATACCGCATTGAGGCGCCGCATGGAGTGATTGATCGCATCGTTCAAATAGATCCGGTCACGCGCAAGGTGAGACGCGAACAAGAAGATTTGTGGGTGTTTCCGGCAAAACATTTTATTACACTTGGTCCAGAACGAGAGCGAGCGCTCAAGGCGATTCGCCAGGAATTAAAAGAGTGTGTAGAGGCGTTTGAAAAGCAAGGAAAGTTATTAGAAGCGGAACGGTTGGATCGTCGGACGAAATTTGATCTCGAAATGATGGAAAATCTGGGATATTGCAATGGCATCGAAAATTATTCGCGTCACTTGGCTGGTCGTCCGCCCGGTGCTGCACCTGATACGCTTTTTTCTTATTTTCCAGATGATTTTTTATTGGTGATTGATGAATCGCACGTGACCGTACCGCAGTTAGGTGGAATGTACGAGGGCGACCGTTCGCGCAAGGAAACATTGATCGAATATGGTTTTCGTTTACCTTCGGCCGCGGATAATCGCCCACTCAAATTTAATGAATTGGAAAAGAAGATGAAGCAAGTTATTTTCGTATCTGCGACGCCCGGGTCGTATGAGCTCAAACATTCAAAACAAGTGGTGGAGCAAATTATTCGCCCAACGGGATTGGTTGATCCAGAGGTGATCGTGAAACCCATATCCCCCTCGTCTCCCCCTTATGCTAAGGGGGATGAAGGGGGATATAGAGGTCAGGTGGAGGATTTGATGGGCCGTGTGAAAGATGTGATTGATCGTGGTGAACGAATTTTAGTCACGACATTGACAAAGAAGATGGCAGAAGATCTTACATCTTATTTATCAGGAAAGAAATTTAAGGTGCGCTATTTGCACAGTGACATTGATACAATAGAACGTCTTGAGATTTTGTCAGAATTTCGCAAAGGAACGTATAACATTATCGTGGGTGTAAACTTGTTGCGTGAAGGTCTTGATCTTCCCGAAGTATCGCTTGTCGCCATCATGGATGCTGACAAGGAAGGATTCTTGCGTTCGGAGACGTCACTGATCCAAACCATTGGTCGCGCTGCTCGTAATGTGCGCGGACAAGTCATTTTGTACGCAGATAATATCACCGGTTCGATGAAGAAGGCGATCGCAGAAACAGAACGCCGCCGCAGGAAGCAGTTGGCACATAACAAGGAACACGGGATTACACCGAAGACGATCGTGAAGGCGCAAGAGGACATTCGCGCCGTTCTTGGCTTATCTGTTGAATCAAAAGATGTGAAGGAAATTTTGAAGTTGGAGCTGAATGCCGAGACGCATGATTTGGAAACGATCCGTAAAGAAAAGGCGAAAGAGATGAAAGAGGCGGCGCTCAATCTTGAATTCGAGTTAGCCGCGATTTTGCGAGATGAAATCTCGGTGCTCGATCAAGAAATGAAGAAACGAGTAAAGACATCGACATTGCCGGCAAAAGAAGGGCAGAAAGTTCAAATCAAGCGGCCACCGAGGCATGGTCGAACTCGCTAACAGGCGACGGGCTTATTTACTTATTTGATTTATGACTTTGGAAAGATTACCAGATAGAGAACGGAAAGAGACGGTTAAACAAACTTACGAATATCGTGATCCAGAAGATCGTCTTCTAGCCAAGGTTATGGTGGAATTAGCGGCCACGGAAGCGCCGGAATCGATGCAAAGATTTCAACCAACTGACTGCGTCTTACTAAAGAAGCTTTTTATTAAAGGCCCGAATCAGGAAGATCCAGAGGTTGATCTTTTATCCTTGGCCAACCCCAATGCCATCCCAATTTTCTTGGCGCATGCCCGAAACTATGCTTACTTTGAATCTCCTACAGAAGAATCTATCCTTGCTCCCCCGTTAGAAACTGCACACGGATTAGGGGCTCTCTTGCATGAAATTGGACACTCGGCACAACGGTATCATCCAGTACTCAGAGCCCTTGGGCAACGGATAGGACAAGAAAAGACTCCTGAAGCGGCCGAAAAGATTCATAAACTCATAGTTAATGCTAAATTACCACTTACGGAACAAGAGCGGGCGAGGCTGCAATCCTTATCAAAAGAATATTGGGATCTCATGGACGAGTTCCGTTCGCTCTTTGAACAATCTAAAAGTCAGGGAGTGACGTCTGAACAACACGCGGCGCTGATGCGGCGCATGGAAGAGATCGAGGCTCGAGGTCAAGAGATCGAGGTGGAAATCTCTAAGGGGCATCAACACGAACGATCAGCAAGCCAGATATACAATATTCCGGTATTGGTATTGGAACGTGATGCAACGTTACGAGCGGTAAGATGGTTACGCTTTTTAAAACAGCACGCTCATATCGATCTCATACGGGAAATTTATACACGGAACCCAAGATTGAGCGAAGAACAAAAAAGTCAAGAACGGCTCTTCGGTCATCTATTTACTCTCTCTAGGCTAGAGGAATCGTCAGAAATAGCGAAGCACTCGCTTTATGAGGCTTTGTTCTCTTATTGTGCCACTTCTGTTCTTATGCGCGAGAGGTACCAAGGAGAAATTCCGAGTCCAAAAAGTTTAACAGAGGTGAAGCCCAATGATTTACTTTAAATCATTTTATAGGTACGAAACGTTCTCGCTATTAGACAAGTTTGTGTAACCGTCATAACCTCATCGATATGGACGCGACGGAGGACATCAAATCTCGACTAGATATCGCTGATTTGATCGGCGAGTATCTACCACTCAAACCTGCGGGAACGGGGGCTTTTAAGGCTGTGTGCCCGTTTCATTCGGAGAAAACTCCAAGTTTTTATGTTTCGCGGTTGCGGCAGTCGTGGCATTGTTTTGGCTGTGATCAGGGTGGCGATCATTTTACGTTTGTTGAAAAAATGGAGGGGATGGAATTTCGTGAGGCACTTGAATTCCTAGCTCAGAAGACGGGAATTCAACTTCCCGAGTTTGATCATGCAAAATCAACCATGCGTAAGCGGTTGCATGAAGTGAACGAATTGGCCATGCGTTTTTTTCGGCAGACGCTTAATTCATCTCCAGGAGCCGAATCAGCGCGTGCCTATCTAAAAAAACGCGGGGTGGATGATTTAACAGCTGATTTGTTCAAGATCGGATATGCGCCCGATAGTTGGTCAATGTTAGCGGATGCGCTGATGAAGCAGGGTATAAATGCGGATGAGTTATTGAAAGCAGGACTCGTCAGTCCTAAGCAAAGCGGACAGGGCGTGTACGATCGGTTTCGGAATCGAATCATGTTTTCGATTGCGGATGTCCATGGAAATATTGTTGGTTTCACTGGACGCATTTTGACGGATGATAAAAAAGAGGCGAAATACGTGAATACACCGGAGACGTCTATTTATAAAAAGTCAGCGGTGCTCTACGGTCTCGATAAGGCGAAGGGAGAAATTCGGCAACAGGATCTGGCG
>CAYPSC010000083.1:0-4905 GCA_964413385.1 uncultured Gammaproteobacteria bacterium
TCTGGAACCGTTTCTTTTTTTGTGCGGCATGGGAGTGGCGGCCTTTTTTTTTCTTTGGTCGCGTATGCTTGGCCATGCGTTTTTAGAGATTACGCTATTCATTGGAATAGCTCTTTCTGCTTGGCGTGTGCTACGCCAGGCGCTTCAGGGGAGAGTGGGCGTTGATTTTATCGCGATTTCTGCCATGACTGTCTCAGTTCTTCTTGGCCAGTGGGTCGCTGGTGGCATTATTTTGCTCATGCTCTCTGGAGGAGAGGCGTTGGAAGGATATGCGACGCAGCGAGCTCGGCGACATTTATCCCACCTGATCTCTAGCATGCCGGCGATGGCTCATCGCCGAGCTGAAAAGCGTCTCGTGGATATTTCTGTGGATCAAGTTACGGTTGGTGATCGGTTGGTAGTGAAGCCGGGGGAGATCGTCCCTGTTGATGGAATCGTGACTCGAGGAACATCAAGTGTAGATGAATCGCTGTTGACCGGTGAGGCATTAGCTGTTGATAAAGGACCTCATGATCGTCTTCTTGGTGGAAGCGTCAATCAAGGTGGATTATTAGAGATGCGCGCAACGGTGATCGCCAGCGGAAGCCAATATCAACGCATGGTAGCGCTTGTTCAGGAGGCGGAACGGCGTCGAGCGCCTTTTGTCAGACTCGCTGATCGCTATGGATTAGGGTTTACCTTGGTCACCTTTGGTCTCGCTGGTGTTACATGGGCTTTGTCCGACGATTCTGTGCGTGCCCTGGCTGTCTTGGTTGTAGCGACTCCGTGCCCACTGATTCTCGCAACTCCCATTGCGATTCTTTCCGGGATGAGCCGTGCAGCAAAACGCGGCATTATTATGCGGAGCGGTGGCGCACTAGAAGCGCTAGCGCGTGCTACAGCGTTTGTTTTTGATAAAACAGGGACGCTGACATTTGGTTCGCCATCTATTAAGCGGGTGGTTTCATTTGGATCAGGAGATGTTGATATTCTTGGCATTGCCGCATCTTTAGATCAGGCTTCTTCCCATGTTTTGGCTCGCGTATTAATCTCTCATGCTTTATCGCTTGGAAGAGAGCTTGTGTTTCCAAAGAATTTTCAAGAAGTTATCGGAAAGGGTGTTCAGGGAATGATCGATGGCACGATCTATACTTTTGGCCGGGCTTCTTTTCTTCAGGAACAGGGATTGATTGTGCCTGCTGATAGATTGCGCAAGGATGGCGCTTACAAAGAGCGGGGAATACGTGCGGTTTATTTAGCAAATGAACGCCGTGCTATTGGTGAGATTCTTTTCGCGGATACGGTCCGTCCGGGATTAAAGGATTTTTTTCAATCCCTTTCGGGGATTGGTATAAAAAAGGTTCAAATGCTCACGGGTGACAAAAAGGCGGTCGCAGCAGAAATTGGGAGGAGGATTGGGATCAAGACTATTCGGGGTGAGTGTTTGCCAGAAGATAAGGTGCGAGAGATTAAACGTTGGCAAAAAGATCGTCAGGTAGTTGTGATGGTGGGGGATGGTGTCAATGATGCTCCGGCGCTTGCCACGGCAGACGTTGGGATTGCGATGGGCGCGGGTGGTTCCGGAGTTGCGTCCGATTCCGCGGATGTCGTCATCACGGTGGATGATGTGACGCGTGTTGAGGGTGCGCTTGTGATTGCCCGCCAAACCATGCGCGTTGCAAAGACGAGCATTGCCCTTGGGATGAGTTTGAGCTTTGGCTTGATGCTCGCAGCAGCGTTTGGGGGGGTATCGCCGGTATCCGGCGCGGTGATGCAAGAAGCGGTGGATGTTCTCGTTATTTTAAACGCTCTTCGGTTGCCAAGATAAATAGGACTTGCGCTCCTCAGTTTTTCCTCGCATAGCATCCAAACGCGCAAGTCCTAATAAAGTCCCATTTATCGTTTATGTCGCTTACGTCGTGGGATATGGAAAAGGACTGGGATGAGATGGGGCGGGTTTGGGACGAGGCCGGTGACGATGGAGGCGATGGTCCAGGTGACAAAGATAAGGAGCGCGCCAGAGGCGATGGTCCAGGATGGAGTCGTGTATTCCATAAGAAATCCGGCAGCGATAGGGCCGATGGTCCATCCGATATCTTGCGCGAGACTGATGATGCCTGAAATGAGAGCGTCCTCGGAGTGCTCTTTATCAAGATGGTCCATCCAAGCCCAGAGGGATACGCTAGACATCTCGTCTCCAGTCGTTGCTAAAAAACCGAAAACGAGGAAGAGGATTCCAAAATGAAAACCTAGAAGAAATGCCATGACTCCAAAGAGCAGAAGGCCCCAAAAGATCAGCCAGCGTTTATCCCATCGGTCGGTTGCGCGTCCGATGGCATATCCGATGATGAGGACCGCGAGGTCGAAGACGGTAAGGCCAAATCCCAAAATACCACTGTGTTCGATGTTGCGAGCGATGAGAATGGGAATAACAAACCATACAATTCCGTAGAACGTAGCTCCACTCAGTGCTGAGAGAAGAAGAATACCGCTGGCTGGGTTTAGTTTTTTAAGAGCGCTAATGATGTGATGAATAAAAGAGCGGCGAATATAAAATGAGTGATGGGCAATTTTTTTTTCCTGGTGGACTGACCCTCTTTCAGGAGGTGTTTTCCAGAGAGCGATTAGACCGACCATCAAAATAAAGGCGACGAGCAAACCGAGAAGGGGTGTTGGTAAATGTACCACGAGGGAGAGAAGTCCCATGCCAGCCACGATCCCGCCTGATTCAACCATATCGCGCATGGCCATAAACGTGCCTGCTATCTTTTTTGGGGCCATGACCAGGACGTAGGCGTCTACCCCTGGGCCAAAGAAGAGCCAGCCGATGATTGATAAGGCGATGTTAAATAAATAAGTCCAGATGGTAAGACCGAACACGAAACTCAGCGCGCCAATAATGAAACACGTGGTTCCCATCTTCATGAGTTTGACGTATCCAAATCGGTCGAGAAGATATCCGGCCGGAACATCCAGAATAGCTTGTACCAGAGCCGCTCCTCCGATCAGGAGTCCCACGGCCCAGAGAGGAAAGACGCGCTCTCCGAGCGTGGGAATAAGAGTGTAATGCAGCCCTGCTCCGGCTTTAAAAAGAAAGGCAAAGATCCATAGGGGAAAAAGTGAAAAAAGAACTTTTGCTAAGCGCATAATACGGTGCGATTGGTTCATGATAGCAAATGTGGCGCGCTTTTTCGATGATGATCTTTGTGCCTTGCTGTTCCAGTCTGTCTGCGATAGGGTATTGATCCTTTTATGAACGTGAAAATTGCCGTGGTCCAATTCAAGATCGACCTTCATCAGCCAACGAGAAATTTGCTTCGCATAGAAGGTTTTGTCAGAGAAGCAGCTCGTAAAAAAGCTGATGTTATAGTGTTTCCAGAGGATTGTGTGACTGGGTCTATTTTTGGTGATCGTCGATGGTTGGATGCAAATGGAATGTATCGGGACACTTTTTGTTTATTGGCAAAAAAGTACCATATCGATCTTGTAACGGGATCGTGTATGGAAGGGACGCCGCGTGGCGCCTTCAATGCAAGCTATTATATTGATGCTCAGGGACGCGTTTTGGGTCGTTATGAGAAGAACCATCTTTACCATTCAGAACGGCATTTTTTGACGCCTGGGACCGAAGTATCAGTTTTCTCTACCCGCTATGGGAAAGCGGGGATTGTTATTTGTTGGGATATTCTCTTTCCAGAGATTTTTGAGCGCATGGCACAATGTGGTGTGGACGTTGTTTATTGTCCAAGCTATTGGTATCGAGAGATCGCGGGCGTGACGGGTCGTTCATGGAATGTTCGATCAGAGGAGGACTTGATTGATGCGATGAGTCATGTGCGAGCCGTAGAGAACAATATTATTTTTGTGTATGCCAACGCAGCGGGTGTCATGCGTAATCCGGATGGAACGAGGGATACGCTGATTGGCCATTCGCAAATCACGCAACCGTTTACGGGTCCGATCAAAAAGTTGAATCATAACCGGGAAGAGATGTGTATCCAGACTGTTGATCTTTCTCTTCTGCAAGTTTCTGAGTCTGTGTATCGTTTGCGTCATGATTTGCAGGTGCGTCAAAGAAAACCGAAAAAGTGATCAAGCGCGTGGTGAAAAGAAGGAACGGGTGTGCTATTCTTTGGTTCTTCTCTTATGCAAGAACTTAGCGATGTTTTAAAACGTATTCGTCAGAAGAAACAAGATAGAAAGCAGGTCCACTCTGTTTACAAGGATTTATTAGCGCAGTCAGAGGCTTATAAAAAAGTCTTGGATGAACTCAAAAAGCTCAAAGCGGAAAAATTACAGATCGAACATGCCCTGCAAGAAGAATGTTCTAAAGAAATGGAGGAAGAAGAGCGGCTCGCGCTGGATATCAAAACAGACGTTCAGCTTATGAGCGATTTAGCGCTGACGAAACTTATGAAAGGGGAGACGATCGAAGTGGCAGATGAAAATGATGTGAAGTACGAACCGGTGTTTAAGGTGACTTTTAAGAAGATGGCGTAGAAGAAGGAGGGTGCCATCGGAAATGACCGGTGATAGGAGAGATGTGTTCATTCCAAAACAATAAGATATCTTCTTCACTGGGAACTGGGCCAGCGTTGTGAATGAGATAGGGAACGCCATCGGCACGCCGCTTGTCAGAGACGATCGCGATGTGCTCCAGTGGTGCACCGAAGGTCACGATATCTCCGCCTTGCCATTCTTGGAGGTTTTCTTTGTTTCCAGGAATAACGGTGGTCGTGAGGGAAAACGCGTGACGTTTGAAATAGACGAGAAGATTGGGGACTCGGCGAAAATCGATATTTGGATCTGGTTTTTGGTTCGTGCGCGGGTAAGCTGTGGTTCGACGCAGGATGTCTTGATCAACTAATTGTTTTAAATCATAGCCCGCATGTTGAAAGGCGCGCCAAATGAGATCGGTGCAAACAC
>CAYPSC010000084.1:0-1881 GCA_964413385.1 uncultured Gammaproteobacteria bacterium
TAACCTTAGTCACCCTTAGCCGGCCAGAGAGTTACCCTTAAAGGTTAACTGTACACTCCTTTGACGCAACCGCAGTTTCTTGATAGGGTTTTGTCAATTATCATGAGCACTTATTTCGATATTCGATTGCCGGCAGATGCGCGGCGGACGGTTGTGTGGAAAGAAATTGTTGGATACCTTGCGCCTTGGTTAAGAGATGCGAAAAGCGTATTGGAAATTGGCGCGGGGCGTTGTTCTTTTATTAATGAAGTCCAAGCACCTCGGCGCTTAGCTCTCGACCAAGATCCAGAAACAAAACGATCAGCAGCTTCCGGGGTTGAAGTGAGAGAAGTGGATGTCATGGAGATTGGTGCCCTTGCTGAAACATTTGATTTTATTTTATCGAGTAACTTTTTTGAGCATCTCACGCAGGAACAATTTTTTACTTTGTTGCCTTTATTGAAGGCGAAGCTGTCTTCGCGAGGACGAGTGGTGATCGTGCAACCGAATTTTCGTTACGCATTTCGCGAATATTTTAATGACTATACGCATAAACAAGTTTTTACGGATGAAGGATTGTGCGGAGCGCTAGAAGCAAATGGATTTCGCGTGGTCCATTGCGAACCAAGGTTTTTGCCTTTTTCCTTGAAACAATCACCATCTTGGGTCCCATTATGGCTGACTCGATGGGGTGTATGGATGTATCTACGGTCGCCATGGAAACCGAAACCGGGGCAAATGCTTGTGATTGCGGAAAAGTTATGAAGAAACCTTTTTGGAAAATCGTCGCCCTGTTGACGGTCTTATTTTTGCTGATTCGTTTGCCGGGTCTTTCGCAGATATATCATCAGGATGAATACAAGTGGGCGCAGATTGTGAAACCGAGTTATGGACTTCAATGGACGATCCCACATCCGCCCTTTGCTGAATTTATTTTTCAAGAATGGGGTCTCTTGGCAGGATACAACGCGCTGCGTATTCCTTCATTGATTTTTTCCGTGTTTACGTTTTTGTTAGGTCTCGTCTTGGTTCGCCGTTGGTACGGAGATCGTGCAGCCTATGCGTTTGGTGTTTTGAGCATTGTCATGTCGGCTGCTGTTTTAGCGTCTAACCAAATTGATATTGATGGTGCGATTTTGCCCTTTTGGACGCTCGTTTCTTTTTGGGGGTTCGAGCATGTGCGTCGAGGAAAAAAGCGTCTTGGCTGGATCATCTTGATCCTTGGATGTCTCGGTGGATTTTTGACCAAGCTCTCCTTTGTTCTTGTACCATTGACTCTTTTGGTTGCATTTTATTGGCAACGCGGATGGAACAAGATAAAACGCTGGCATGTTGTGAGTGCACTCGCTGTGCTTGTTGCCGTGCTTTTTTTGTGGAATTCATCGCTTTTGAATGGATTACCCATCGTTCAGTACGCCGAAGGCTTCGGTTTCCTAAATTTTCGTAATCGTGATTACTTCGAAACTCTTTATTTAACATTGAAATCAATTGTTTTGTTTGGACCGGTACTTTTGATAGCGGCGTATGGAGTGATCGTGCAGGCAAAACGATATCGATTACTTCTTCTTTTGAGTGCATGGCAGTTCTTATTTTATTATGTTTTTTTTGATTTCAGCGGCAGAACCTTAGAGCGCTATTTGCTTGCATTTCTTTTTCCCGTCGCGGCGATTGCTGGCGATGTGATCGCTAGTGTCTCCATTGGGTGGCTGAAACGTTGGTTGCGGTGGCAAAATATTTTATGGCTGGGTTTGATTCTTCTTGGTTTTATTGGTGTTTTTTTGCTTCCAAAAACAGCCATGCCACTTCACCCAAAAGAGCGATTCCTGAGTGAGGTGGCACATCTCCATTTATCATTTTTGGCGCCAATCAGAATTGGCACTGTCCGAGTCGCACCTGCTGGAA
>CAYPSC010000084.1:1891-4205 GCA_964413385.1 uncultured Gammaproteobacteria bacterium
GTTCTAGTCCGATTGGTTTTTTTGCGCCGATTGATATTGCTTTTTATAGCTTTGTTCTTACGGCGTTGCTTCTTGCTTGGATGTTGTGGAAACGCCGCGCTTTGGTCACGGAACGTCTAATGCTGCCGGTTGTTTTCACGGTTGTTTTATTTTCATTGTTTACAAGTGCTGAATATACGTCAGGTTTGTTTTATGGAAATGCTTCCAAACTTGCGAAACAGACCATGGCGTTTGTATGCCAAGACAAGGCCATTTCTCAAGTGATTACGTACAATGATATTGGTGGATGGGAATTGGGGGAGTGTGGAAAATATTTTAAGCGATTTTATTTAAATCCGGCATTCTCAAAAATGAATGAAACTAAATTTGGGACCTATCAAGGGTATTATGTGGTGGTCAACATGCCACCAATTGATCCAAGCCAGAAAATTGCCCGTTATTTTCAGCAATGCAAAGTAGCTTATGAAGATCGGGATAAGCGTGTCACGGCACATGTGTACGATTGCCGTGGCGTACCTTATCCCGCCAATCCTTAGGGTTTTTGTGTTAGGTAACCGCTTTATTTTTCTCTTAGGGATCATGCCCTCTGGCTCTGTTGCATCTGTCATTCCGACCGAGGAGGCTCTGCGACGAGTGGAGGAATCTTGGAGCTAGGTTCCGTCAGACTTCGCTCGGGACGGCAGTGAGATGATACTCCGTCAGCTTGCCGCGGGGTGTCACGCGTAGGATTTCTATCTTGGTTCTATTATGAGCACATTGGGAATATGCGCGAGACTATCAATATTGGTTTGATCCGATGAAAAACGCGTTATAATGCCAGAGGAGGGTCCGCCGTCTAAATTAATGACATTAGTCCAGGCGATATTGAGACGCATGAGCTCCAGTGCGAGTTGGCGAAGGCTGATCGAGCGCGAAGGAACGACGCCAATATAAACATGCCCCGCTTTATCCAGACCAAAGAATGTCCGGCGCGCCGTCAGGCCACTGTCTTGTGCGATGGCTACCTGGCCATCTTCAATCAAAAAAGGGTAGCTTTGACCAGCTTCTTGGAGATTGGAGAGATCGAGTGGTTCTTTGGAGAGGTTACGAATGGTGATGGGGGGAGGGGACAGAATGATTAATCCACTTCGTTTTGGATCAATGGTGCGAGCGCCGATCCTTTGGCTGTTTGCAATTAAGATACCAGTTGGTGACTGATCTTCTTGGAAATAGACACCGTTGATGATGAGTTGGGCCTTGGGGAGGTTGGCAGACCATTCGGAAATCAATCTTGGTGACGAGGAATGACGGAAACCGAAAGAGAAGGCATCGGGATCTAGTTGATACAGGATCAAGTCGTCTGTCGTGGAAGAGGCAAAGCGATGAACGAGTTTTTCGGCATGTGCATCCACGGATTGCCAGGTATCGGTTGGCGGGTTCTTTGTTGTAGGCGCGAGAGTCTTTGGTTGCGTACAGCCAACACCGGCCGCGAGGAGGGCGACAAGAAGAAAGATGAATTTTGGCAGGTTCATTCCGTTCAGGATGACACGGAGTCTGCTGGGAGCGGGAAATGTGAGCACAGAGCTTTTACTTCTTTTTCTAGATCCATGTAAAACGGATCGCTTTTGAGATTTTCTTTAAATGTTTTAATCAGGGTGAGGCGCGTTTCCTTCTCACTTGGGAGTTGGATATCCTTGATATGGCCGCTAACGCGTTTAATCCATTCAGCGATTTGTTTCATTTCACTCGTATCCATGCCGCGTGTGGTCACGGCTGGTGTGCCGAGGCGCAAGCCACTGGGATAAAAAGGTGTGCTCGGGTCATTCGGAATTGTGTTTTTATTTGTGATAATGCCAACGCGTTCCAGGGCGAGGTGGAAGAAAACACCGCGGCCATTACCGGTCGGCGTCAGATCGACAAGGAGCAGATGATTGTCTGTACCACCGGTGACAAGTTTGAAGCTGCGTTCTATCAAGGCTTCTGCCAGGGCATGGGCATTCTCAATGATTTTTTTGGCGTATTCTTTGAATGTTGGTTGCAGGGCTTCTTGGAGGGCAACGCCAATACCAGCGATCGTGTTGAGATGCGGTCCGCCTTGCAGTCCAGGGATGATGGCGCGGTCGATTTTATCGCCTAATTCTGGATCTTTTGCCAATCCCTTGTCTGTCGCCATGATCAACGCACCGCGTGGACCGCGCAGCGTTTTATGCGTCGTCGTGGTGATGAGATGGGCATGAGGCGCGGGACTGGGATGTTGATCACCGGCGACTAACCCAGCGATGTGTGAGGTATCGGCAACTAGGTAAGCGCCTACACCGTCTGCAATTTGAGCAAA
>CAYPSC010000084.1:4215-4800 GCA_964413385.1 uncultured Gammaproteobacteria bacterium
TGCGCGGAACGGCTGTGCCTCCACACCAGATGAGCTTTGGTTTGTGTTCATGTGCGAGACGTTCGACCTCGTCAAAATCTATCGATCCGTCTGCGGTTGTATGGTAGGGTACACTTTTCCAAAATTGCGAGGTCATGGACGCTTTCCAACCGTGAGTCAGGTGGCCACCGCTTGGGAGATCAAGACCCATGATAACATCGCCTTGCTGACAGATAGCAGCGTAAACAGCGAGGTTCGCTGGACTCCCGGAGTATGGTTGGACATTGACGAAGGGTACACCAAAGAGTTTTTTTGCTCGTCCACGCGTTAAATTTTCTACTTGGTCAATAACATCGTTGCCAGCGTAGTAGCGTTTGCCTGGGTAACCTTCGGCGTATTTGTCAGAGAGAACGGTGCTGAGTGCCTCTAGAACGGCGGCGGAAGTATGATTTTCCGAAGGAATGAGTGTGAGCTGTTCGGTTTGGCGTTGAAATTCTTTTTGAACTAGTTCGGCCATGGAGGGGTCAATTTGAGAAAGATGAGACATAGGAATAATGGTCATTCTGAGTGAAGTTCGACGAAACGAAGAATCTCATGATGGCTTTG
>CAYPSC010000085.1:0-4762 GCA_964413385.1 uncultured Gammaproteobacteria bacterium
ACTCCATATTCCCCCTGAGCAACGTACTCAAATGTTTCCGTTTACACCCAAAGAAGCTGAACAGCGAATCACGCGTCTAGACCAACAAGAGGATTGGGTTGTAGCAGAGGAATTTGTCGAATGCCTTCAATTAGTCGGGTATGGAACTCCTACCAACACCACCATTCCAGAGAAGGCGGGACAAGAGAGATGGCAAAGACAACATAGAGAGCAGCGACGTGAACTCTACGCACGAAATATCACTATGGATCAGGAGATAGTTAATTTTTATTTCAATTCCCTCATAGATGCCGAAATTCTTTTACAAAATTACGAACTAAATGAAAAGCATCAGGAACGAAAGTTAAATCAAAAAATTGCACTTCTTGATCTGCAGAGCCAGATGGAAAAAGAATCAGGTAGATTATTTCGTTGGTTTCAGACTTTTGTTATCTATATCATACATAGAGAAATGGAGACAGAGGGCCAAAATGTAGTCAAATTACCTAACCTCCGTTTACCGCCAGATTTTGATTCCGTGGAAGACTTCATTAAATCTGCAACGGCAGAAGAGATACGCCTTTATTTACGCGAGGCGGAAATTCATTTTTCAAGATTAGTCGACTGGCCACTGGGATATGGTGGTGATGCCTGGGGCGCCATTGCCAAGCTTGCTCTCGAAATGTGGAAAGTGGGTCTTTCCACAAAGGACAAAACGATGGCTATAGATCGTGCATTCCAGATTGAACATCATGGAGGATGGCTATTTAGTAAGGATGCAAATTTTGATTTTTCTTCTCAAATGAGTTTTGATTACCTACGTTCCCTCTTGGATAAGAAATTTGCAGCGGCTACCGCCTCAGACTTTCTCGAGGAAATTAGGAAAATCCTGCATAATACGGAAGTCTGTAGCAGACTGGAAGAAAGATACGAATTGTGGCAGAAGATCAAATTAACACCAAGAAGATTAAAAGGAGCGGAATAACGGTATAATTTCAATATTTTCTATGGCAAATGATCCTCCCCAGCCTCACGGCCGGGGTTTCTCGTCAGTTCACCAAAACTTCATCTCCGGCCTGACGGCCGGAGTTTTGCGGTGGAGATCACAAAAAATCGGGTTTTCCCCGATTCGTTGTATTTTGGTGCGCCGGCTGGGGATCGAACCCAGGACCTTGGGCTTAAGAGGCCCCTGCTCTACCAGCTGAGCTACCGACGCTCTCTTCACTTTTGCCTACTTTGCTTTCTATGTATCTTTCCTATAAGCTTCATCTTTGCCTGTCCGTCATGCCAGCTTGAGCGCTTTTAATAAAAGCAGGCCAATAGTAAAAAAAAAAATCAAAGCTGTCAATCTGTCTCGGGATGGTTTATTCTTATGTCTCTCTCGCCTCTTCCCTTCGAATTAACCATAAAAGATACCTCCAACCTAGAACAGGTTTTACCGCTGCTCCAGGAATTTAAAATTCGCCATCTTCATTTGACGCATATCAACCAGACAACAGATCGGCTCGCTGTGGTGAAAAAATTAATGGAACAAATTTCGGATGTCCACTTAACCCTTACCTTCAGTACAAAATATTCATCACCACAAGCGTTTGTCAAAGAATTGCTTGCTGCTTATGAATTGGGTGCACGCAAATACCTGATCGTGAGCGGCTATCCTCTGAATTTATTTGACACATGCCAGGACATCTAACTTATTTCCCATTAAACGATCCCTGGGTATATCTAAATTGGTTTTTTATAAAACCCATATTTGTATTACTACTATGTACGTACTGAACAAAAACGACTAGAACAAAAATTATCATTTGACCTTATTAAGTCGGTCTATTTTCAAATTGGCGTGAATCGAGAAAAATTACGCCAAGGTCTCTCTTTTATCCGAACGCTCAACAAAGACCTTGCCTTGTATGGCGAGTGCATCATTCCCAATCCAACGTTGTTCGAGAAACTGCAAACAGGCCCGTGGCACGGCGTCACATTTGATGAAGTCTATTTACACAATCTCAAGCACGCGGAGGAAGAAACGCGAAAATTAGAAATATTGTATAATCAATATAATATTACCCCCCTTCTCCTCGTCATGCCGTTTACTCGTGAAAATTTACTAAAAGCGCAACCGCTCATTTCATAATCCATGATTTTCATCCATATACCAGAACCGCTCCTCCGTCTTTACATCAGCCAGATGGTCAATGTTTTATCTCCAACTTTAGCATCTAGAGATGCACGCGATGACGATGGCACGGATACAGCTGTTTCAAATCGCTCAGTGCGCAATTCGCGTTTCATTTCATCCGCGGCGCCCATCAGTAGATCTTGCAACTCTTGATCTTCTGTTTTAAACAAAATGTTCACGCGATCAGCTGGCTGCAACCCCGCTTCTTTGCGCAAACTCATGACCTGACGCATAAATTCTCGCTTCATCCCCTTCTTTTTCAGTTCCGGCGTGATTGTCGTATCCAGCTCTACCACCCACTCTTCTGTGAGAAGTTGATTTGCTTCTAATAAAACGGATTCCACATTCAGTTCTTCCCGCACTAACATTAAGAGATCTTCCTGTTGCTGCAAACGCCTCATTTCCTTTTCATCCTTCCCTTGAATTTTCACCGCATTTAACGCCTGACGGACAGCGATCTTGGCCTGTGCGCGCGCTTCGTGCCCCTTGGAAACGACTCCCCGCACCCATTGCATATCCTGCAGCAAACGCTCATCGATCAGACGCTCATTGAGCTTTGGCCATTTCTCTAGGTGAACAGACGCCTTCTGCCCTCCAATATCGAGATAAATTTTTTCAGAGATAAACGGAATAAAAGGAGCAGCTACTTTACTGAACTCTTCGAGGATTTCGCGCAACGTCTTGAGCGCATCCATGCGTTCAAATTCATTCTCGGATTTTAATCGATCACGCGAACGGCGTAACCACCAGGTCGACAAGTCATCCACAAACGTGCGTAGGGGTCGCGCGGCCTTCGCGAGCTGATACGCGTCCATCTCATGCGTGACCTCTCCCAAGACTTGCATGAAACGCGCATACAGCCAACGATCAAGCACGTGTGCTGATAAGGGTTTAGACGGACGGATATTGTCCTGACCATAAGTACTGAAAAAAGTCTTCACGTTCCATAAAATATTAATGAACCCGCGCACTACGCTCTGCAAGTCGCGTTCAGAAAAAAAGAGTGTGTCCGCTTCGACAATCGGCGAAGTCAAAAAGTAATAGCGCAAAGCATCTGCTCCATATTTAGCGAGGACATCCCATGGATCCGGGTAATTTTTTAAGCTCTTCGACATTTTGCGCCCATCTTCTGCAAGCATGATGCCCGTGACGATAACATTTAAGAATGCTGGCTTGTTGAATAATCCCGCCGCAAGCACATGCAACGTATAAAACCAACCGCGCGTTTGGTCTTGACCCTCGCCAATAAAGTCCGCAGGAAATCCCTTTTCGAATTGAGTTTTATTCTCAAAGGGGTAATGCAACATGGCAACAGGGGCGCTTCCGGATTCGAACCAACAATCAAACACCTCGGGAATACGATGCTGTTCTTGACCGCATAGACAGGGAATCGTGACGCGATCAATCGTTGGCCGATGCAGGTCCACTGCTTCCGGCCAGGTTTCTTTCCTCGCTTTCTTCTTGAGCTCGGCAACAGAGCTTACGATCGAACGTTCACCACAAGCCTCGCATTCCCACACGGGGAGTGGCGACCCCCAATAACGCGTCCGGGAGATGTTCCAATCTGGTGCGGTTTCTATGCCCTTCCCAAAACGCCCATCTTTAAAGTGTTCTGGATGCCAGTGAATTTTTTCGGCCGTTTTCATCATCTTCGGCTTCAATTTTGTTACGTTCACGAACCAAGCTGGCTGCGCCTTATACAGTAAAAGAGTACTGCAGCGCCAACAGACAGGAACACTGTGCGTAATGGCATCGCGTCGATAGAGTAATCCACGTGACTGCAAGTCATCCATGATCGGCTCGTTGGCATCATGAATTTTGAGACCAGCAAACGGCCCGCAAGCTCCGATCATCTTCCCTTCTTCATCTACGTTATCGATCAGCGGTAGACCGTGTTCATGCGCCATCGTAAAATCTTCTTCGCCAAACGCGGGAGCGGTGTGTACGATCCCCGTCCCATCTTCTGCCGTGACATGCTCACCCATGACCACACGGTAAGCCTCTGCCGGTTTGCCAGACACATCGCTTTCCGCCGGTACAAATTGGTAAAGTGGCTCATAATGCATGCCAGCCAGATCCGTTCCCTTCCAGCGATCAGTGATCTGGAATTCCGGTCCTGATTCTGGAATGGGTAAGTAGTCGCGTAAGACATCCGATTGGCGCGCCTCGGCAAAAATGAGCGTCTCCCCCGTCTTCTCTATCTTGGCGCTGACATACATCAGTTCTGGATTCACGGACAATCCCGTATTCGCCGGTAACGTCCATGGAGTCGTCGTCCATGCTAAGAAATATGTTTTTTCCTTTCCCTTCACGGGGAATTTGACATAGATCGCCGGGTCTTCCTTATCAATATAGGAATTCCCCATGGCGATCTCGAAGTTTGATAAAGGCGTCGCACAGCGCGGACAATACAAAGACACGCGGCGGCTTTTGTAAATCAATCCTTTTTTATTGAGTTCGGAGAAAACCCACCAGACGGATTCGATATAGCTGTTGTCCACGGTTATATAGGAGCGCTCAAAATCAACCCATCGAACAATGCTGTCGATGTATATGGCCCAGTCTTACTCATAATGAAAGATGGAAAATCGTCAGGCCGCGAAG
>CAYPSC010000086.1:0-631 GCA_964413385.1 uncultured Gammaproteobacteria bacterium
GGACAGTCCGCTCTCTCGTGAGAGAATCTAAACAGTGCTGGTGGTAGAGGATTGGGAAGAGAATAGAGCTTTTCTTTTCCGATTGATAAGATTCCAGTGCTATGCAACAAATGCCACCGGGGGGACCCAGAATGGTCGAGTCAGGAACCGTTTCATTTGTCCCTGAACGCTTTTTCGATATTCCTGCACACAAAATCCTTTTTGATGCCATGCACACGATCATGAATGATGCATCGAGGTCCCTAAGAGAGCAAAAGGCAGCCAAAACGTTTCTCGATTTTCTTCTCCATGAGCCTCCAGAAGCAAAATGGAATCATGAGGACGAAGAACGCTAACGGAAAGACACGGATATCGAGCAAACGCGACGCATGAGAGAACTTTTTTTCGACTTTAGCCCCACGTCTCCATTAGCCACGCAAAGAAGAATCCTTCAGATCACAGAGCCAGACCAGGAGAAACCGTTTGATATAGTGGTCGTGGGGACAACGCCTGGCAACTATTCCACGCGGAAACGTGAATGGAGAGAAAAAACGGGAAGCGAATCCCAATTCGTTCTTCGTGATCACAATGATACACACGAGCCGGTTATTTTTTTACCTGATTATGAAGCACGAGACCTCTTAGATCCTAA
>CAYPSC010000086.1:641-4661 GCA_964413385.1 uncultured Gammaproteobacteria bacterium
CCTAAAGATGATCACGATCGGGCATGGCGATTAAGATCATTTGAGCATGAATATCGCCACACGCAACGACGTTTCTCTTTTGGTTATGATCGTCTTTTTCGCTTTATTGATGAAGTGGCTACTAATGTTGAAGGTTACGTATTCCAAAGGGCGTTTCTTTCTTTTTGTTGTTGTACGACTCCGGATTTGTCGCGCCTTGATTTCCAAACCGCCTACGAGCAGGGAGATGAATGGAAAAAGGCCGAACTCCTTGCTAGATTCGCCAAATCCTTTGGTCCGATGGGATTGCTTGTTCTGGGTGGGAGAAGCGGCTTGGAACGCCCTGATGATACAGAGGGTATACGGGATCTACCACTTGTTGATTTAGCCGAAGAAAATGACCGCGTTTGTTTTGCAGAAACATTGATGGAGCTGCGCGCACAACACGATGAAAAATTTTTAAATATTTTTTCTGAACGGATATCTCGTCCCGAAGTCCGGCGGGGAACCTTGGAAGTCTGGCTCGAGAGATTTCTAAAACCATATTTTCCAAAAGATGCCTCTGCAGACGACTACGTTATGAATAAACTCAAACAAATCATAAAAGAGGAAATTGGAAACAGGACGATCGCTGGAGAAGAGGGATTTTATGACAAGCTTAAAACGTCGTTTAAAAAGTAAAAACGGTTTCTACCCGATGTCATCTCGATCTCTTGCAAGGATTTGTTTTGATGGCTGCCGCTCAATGAGTCATGGTACTTATCTAGTCAGCGTCTTGCCCCCTTGGATTTGTTTTTTTTACATCTTTCATGGATGCTTTTCTTACATGGTTGTGTTTGGTGATGTCGGTTCCACCGCCGGAGTGACTGTTGGTGCCGGCGCTGCTGGCGCGGTCTTTGGGGCCTTGAGCGCATCCTTTAATCCCTTCCCTGCTTTGAATTTTGGGACAATAACTTCCGGAATTTGGATTTTTTCATTTGGTGCCTGCGGATTAACGCCCATTCGCGCCTTCCGTGTCTTGGACATGAAGGCTCCAAACCCGGCAATATTCACTTCGCCACCAGACCGTAAGGTCGATGTAACGACATCGACAAACGCTTCAACGACAGCCTCTGCTTGTTGTTTGCTGAGGCCACATTTTTCGGACAAATAAGAGATAAGGTCTGCTTTATTCATATGGCTGAACAATAGCATTTTTGTCTTTATGGAGCAACTTGAGAACAAATATTTATTTCTTAATTATTGATCTTGAACACAAGAGAACTACTTAGCGTATTCTACGACACGCGTTTCGCGGATCAGGGTCACACGCACTTCTCCTGGATATTTTAATTCAGATTCTATTTTGTTGGCGATATCACGGGCTAACTTGGTGGCACCGAAGTCATCCATGGCTTTAGGATTGACAAAGACACGAATCTCGCGACCGGCTTGAATGGCATAAGCTTTTTCTACCCCTTCAAAGGAAGTCGCAGTGTTTTCCAATTCCTGTAAACGCTTGACATAGAATTCTAGTGAATCCTTACGCGCGCCTGGACGAGCGCCGGAAATCGCATCCGCTGCTTTTACAATCACGGCTTCGATGGTTTTTGGTTTATCCTCATGGTGACCAATAGATTGATAGCAGACCTCTTCTGGGAATCCGAATTTTTTCATGATCTGGTACCCCAACTCTGGGTGGCTGCCTTGCATATCGTGATCAACGGCCTTACCGATGTCGTGGAAGAGCCCGCCCTTCTTACAGATAGAGACATCGGCGCCCAGTTCTTCTGCTAATAATGCGGCAATGTTAGCTACTTCGACCGAATGCATCATGGCATTTTGACCATAGCTCGTGCGGTACTTGAGGCGACCCAAAATTTGGATCAATTTTGGATCAATGCCAGCCATTGAGATACCGAGTTGATAGAGAGCATCTTCGCCAGCTTTCTTAATATCAAGGGAGAGTTCTTTCTTCGCCTCTTCAATGGTCTCTTCAATCCGTCCTGGATGAATGCGTCCATCGGTGATCAGTTTTTCCAACGAACGCTTGGCAACCTGGCGGCGGATAGGTGAGAAGCCAGAAATCGTGACCACATTCGGTGTGTCGTCTACGATTAATTCGCAGCCGGTCAACAGTTCAATGGCTTTGATGTTGCGCCCTTCGCGCCCGATGATGCGTCCCTTCATCTCTTCACTTGGTAGTTCGACATGGGTCGTGGTCGTCTCTGCGACATGGGAAGAGGCCTGACGTTGAATGGCGACGGCTAAAATATTTTTCGCCTTCATATCTATTTCCTCGGACGCCATTTCATCTAATTTGCGTAATCGACCTAGTAAATCATTCTTATGTCGTTCCTCGGTAAGTGCGATGATGCGCTCAAGAGCCTGTTCGCGTGTCAGGCCAGATACTTCTTCTAATTTTTTTGATTCCTCGACTTTCAACTGTTCAATATGCGTCTTTTCCTCGTCTAATTTACTTTTCAACGCCTCCACGCTGGCCTTGGTACTGTCAATCTCTAGTAATTTTTTACTGAAGGCATTTTCGCGTTCGACCAGTTGAAGCTGTTGGTTCTTGATTTCGTCGAGGGCGCGCTTTTCTTCCAATCGTGCCTCTTCTAAAATTTTAATCGCCTTTTCTTTGGCCTTCTGAAGGACGTCTGCCTGTTTTGTTTCCGCCGCTTCGACGATTTCTTTTGCTCGCGTCTCCGCTGTATTCACGCTTTTTTTGGCGCGTGTTTCGCGAAGGAGATATCCTACCCCGATGCCAATCCCGGCCGTAGCCAAGATGGCAAGTACAAAAACAACACTCATAGCGTATCCACGCCGGTTGTCTGCTGGCTTTTACTTTATTCTTTCCGATTTTTCACAAGAACGATCCACTGGAAGAAACGTAAACCAACGAAGTTAAAGACATCGTGAAATAAGGGAAAAATCCATTCAAGATAAAACAGCAGCAACCAGTTCAACGACTAAGAATAAACGTTTGCAGCCGGAGCATACCATTCATGACCCGCTTTGTCTAGAGAGCTATTTTTCATCATTTATAATATTTTCCATAGTGATTTGATCTAATGATTGAGCGTGGTCAACACGAAAGGGACCGACGGCTATTCGTCTCAGTTTTGAGAGATAAGCCCCGGTTCCAAGAGCTTGGCCGATATCATCAGCCAGAGAACGAATGTAGGTGCCGGAAGAGCAGTGAACATCGAGCGTCAGTCGAGGAAAGACGTAGCGCATGATGTGTAAAGAAGTAATAGTGATCTGTTTTGATGGGCGCATGGATTCATCTGCTTTTCCTGCGCGTGCCAAATCGTATAATTTCTTACCTTTCATCTTTTTTGCCGAAAAGAGAGGTGCTCGCTGTTCAAATGTCCCACGAAATTGATCAAGAGTTCGTTCGATTTCTTTTTGAGTTGGTACGCGATCATTCTTGGGGGAGATCATCCCTTCTGCATCAAATGTATGGCTCGTTGCGCCTAGGGTGAGCTCTGCTTCGTATTCTTTGTCGAGGCCGACATAATGGGAAAGCTCTTTTGTTGCTTTGCCAACGCCAAGAATAAGCAAACCGGTGGCCAGAGGATCAAGAGTTCCCGCATGGCCGACCGCTCGCGTCCCAATGATTCGACGTACGTGATCAATGACGTCGTGTGAAGTGATACCAGAGGGCTTGTCGATGAGAAGGATACCGTTCATGTGTCAAGATTATTGACCAAAGCCAAAAAAATGGCTAGTATAGGCCAACATGAATATCACTGAATTGGCCCGTCGTCTGCGGGTAACGCCGCAGGAGCTCCTCACCAAGTTGCCTGAGCTCGGCTTTGATATTGGCGCGCGCGCGATCAAAGTGGATGACCGCCAAGCAGACCAGATTTATAAGAAATGGTTGGAGAATGCGAGGCGAGAACGATTGCGTGCTCAGATCGTCCGGCAATCCACATCTCCTGGGCAAACGGAGCAACAAAAAACAGATGTCATACTCCCTGCTGTTATTACGGTGCGTGATTTTGCTGGGGCGCTGAATTTGCCGGTGACGCGCGTGATTCAGCAGCTCATGAAGGC
>CAYPSC010000087.1:0-4643 GCA_964413385.1 uncultured Gammaproteobacteria bacterium
AGCCGGTGAGGCGGACGTGCCGTTTTTACACATGAGCGGTTCAGAATTTGTGGAGATGTTTGTGGGTGTTGGTGCATCGCGTGTACGTGATCTATTTGCGAAGGCCAAAAAGAGTGCGCCATGCATTGTGTTTATCGATGAAATTGATGCGGTTGGTCGCCAACGTGGCACGGGTCTTGGCGGTTCGCATGACGAGCGTGAACAAACCTTGAACCAAATCCTGGTTGAAATGGATGGTTTTGAACCAAACTTAGGAGTTATCGTTGTCGCGGCTACCAATCGCCCGGATGTCCTCGATCCAGCGCTCTTGCGTCCCGGTCGTTTTGATCGCCGCGTGGTTCTTGATCTTCCAGATTTGAATGATCGCGAAGCGATCTTGAGAATTCACGGCAAAAATAAACCGCTTGCCAAAACGGTAAATATCCGTCAACTCGCCGAGCGAACGCCTGGTTTTTCTGGGGCTGATCTTGCCAATTTGATGAATGAAGCCGCGATCCTGGCCGCGCGCCGCAACAAGTCGGAGGTCGACATGAAAGAGTTGATCGAATCCATCGAAAAGGTAATGCTTGGCCCAGAACGTCGCTCGCACCTCATGAACGAGGAAGAGCGTAAAATCACAGCCTTTCACGAGGCGGGACACGCGCTTGTGGCCCACCTTTCTCCACATGCAGATCCGGTGCAAAAAGTCTCTATTATCAGCCGTGGCCGGGCCGCTGGATATACGATCAAACTCCCGACCGAAGATCGTCATATGCGCAACCGCGCTGAGTATCGAGACGATATCGCGGTGATGCTTGGCGGCTATGCGGCAGAGAAAATTTTCTTTCAAGAAGTGACGACCGGCGCCTCAAGTGATATGCAGCAGGCGACTAAACTCGCCAAAAACATGGTGACGCAATGGGGGATGTCTGACGCTCTGGGACCGCGCATCTACGGCGAGCGCGAGGATATGATTTTCCTTGGTCGCGAGATCACGGAAAATCGTGATTATTCAGAATCGCGTGCAGAACTGATCGATAAAGAAGTTGATGCATTAATCCAGCACGGCCTGGCAGCGGCAACAAAGATCATCATGGATCATAAAGACGCGATGGATCGCATTGTTGATCACTTAACAAAGAAAGAAACCATCGAACGGGATGAATTCGTCACAACAGTGGGCTTGCCGCCAGCCAATCCAAAGAATTTGGTAGTACGTCCAGCTGCTACAGCTAATCAATGAATGTGATATCAAATGCAAAAGAGCGTGAACAGCGCTCTTTTGCATATCTAGGATTCAGTCTGGCGTTTCGTTACTAATGGATGTATACTAAAATATAAATATGATTCATCTCAACAAAAACCTTTTTATTTTCACTGCAGCTTTGGTGCTTTTTGGTGCTGGTTGCAAGGCATCTCTGCCAGCGAATACATCCTCAGGACAATATTCAGATGCTCAACCAAGCAAAACCACCAACCAGGAGGTTGTACCAGAAGCTGACTTTGTGAAAAATCTCATGGAAAACAAATCAACATGGATAACCTATGAGAATAAAGAGGCGGGAGTTATTTTCCGATATCCCGCTGGTTTCTTCACTGAAGCAAAGAAATACGGCGATCAGAGTTCAGGAATGTACTATGCTGTAAATGCAAAACCAACTTCTCCCGAAGACGGGGTCTGTAATGGCTTAGGAGATAGAGATTGCGAGATTGCAACATGGCCAATTCGCTATAAGAATTTTTTGGATGCCTTAAAAGGATCGAAATATTCCTATGGGGGATATGAGGCCGTGCCGGTTACACAAGGAACGCGAGTGGTTGGCGGGATGAAATTTTTGAATCTGATACTGCAAGGAATCAATGGAGCTTGTTTATTAGCCTACGTGCGAGCGACGCCGTCTGCTTATGTCTCGTTTGAGGTAAATATTTGCGACGATCCTCAACTTAAAACGTCTCTATGGCAAGGTGATGCCGTTGATCAAAATGAGAGGCGCAAAGCAGCAAATATTCTTGCGGGTAAAAATCTTTCGGATTCAACCCGCAGAAAGATAGAATCAGTGGAACGGGTTATTTCAACGCTTAAGATCGAAAAGTAGAACGCCTATTATCGGGAGTGGGGCGCGTACGGCGATGACAACGGTGCGCGGGCGCTTGTTTTTGTGCTATCCTATAAATAACTTTTATGTTGCGTAGCAATCAGTCCGGTCCTCTACATCGCCCCGTGATCAGTGAGGCGTTTCGTGCAGCCTGGCATGAGCGCCGCCTATGGGCGTTTGCTCTATTTGCCGGTATTTTGCAGACCGCTGGCATCTACGATGTGGTTGCCGCCTCTCTCCGCCAGATGACGCAGCAGATCAGCAACGCTTCGCAGACCTGGCTTTGGTCGTTTGGAACTCCGCTTGGTAATGAGATGTTTCGTGATGCGTTTACCAGCGGTGAAACGCTTCAGCGGCTCCTGGTTGGGGGAGTGCTCGCGCTCCTCATCGTTCTCTGTTCTCTCCTATCTCAGGGCGCTTTGGTTGCAGGATTGCACGCGCGGGCACGTGGCCGTCTTATTGCTTGGAAAAACTTGGTTACTATTGGTTTTCGCCATCTGTGGCCTGTATTACTCCTCAACGTAATCACCTTGGGAGCGATTGCCATCGCGCGTACCTTTGTTTTTATCCCTTTCTTGTATGCCGCACGTGCGACGTCCGTGTGGAATGTTCTTGGCGCGCTCGTGGCTTTTGTCGTCTTCGTGCTCGCTGTCATCTTCTTTACCAGTGTTCATCTTTTCAGTCTGCAAGTGATCATCAATCAGAATAGTCATCTCCTTGATGCGCTTGCGAAATCGATTTTGATTTTTAAAAAATCTTGGCTCATTGTCATCGAAAAAGGATTGCTGCTATTGGTGATCGGATTTGGGCTATTGATCGTCGCCTTCGCCTCTTTCGTCATTCTGAGCTTCCCTTGGATTCTGCTGTTACTCGCTGGACTACTGACCCATAGTGTTCTTCTTGCGACACTCGGGTGGGCAATTTTGTTGTTGGTTTTTTTGGCTGCCGTGGGATTGGTTGGAATGTTCGCGATCACATTTCAATACGGTGCCTGGGGCGGGGTTTATCGTCGTGTGGCCATGAGTTCTGCCTCGGCAAAGCTCCATCGTTTTTTCCGCTGGTTAAAAGAAGAATTCCATCTTGTTCATCAACCTGAAACGTAAGTGTATGGCGAAGCCTCTTTCCATTGAGGATCTGTTGAAAAAAGCGGAAGATCAGAAAGTCAAAACTCAAGCTGGGGGATCGGTACCATCGGCTGGTTCAGCGACACCGGTAAAACAAGTGAAAGGATCTTCGGGAAAAACATCATCCGGGCCATCAGTCACGCAGACGTTGACCGAGAAGATGAGCGATATTCGCCTGCGCGATCTAGAACGGTTGGCCGCGGAAAAGGCAGCTAATCTCAAAATGCCGTATTTGGTTTTGCGCGGGTTTCCGATCGCGCCAGAAGCACTTGCACTCATTCCGCAGGCCGAAGCCGAGCGCTTAAAAGTCGTGGCGTTTCTCAATAGTGGCGAGCATATCCGGTTTGCTACAGTAAACCCCGGTCCAGAGATAGAAGCGTTGGCGAAAGAGATTGGCGGGAAAAATAAAGCCCAGGTCGAGACTTACATCGTCTCAGAAGAGAGTCTTCAGTATGCGATTGCTCTTTATCGCACGTTGCCTCAAATCAAAGAGGTGATTTTTGGGTATCGCATTGAGGAGGAAGATTTACAGAAGTACGCCAAGGAGATTTCCAACTTTGAGGATTTACAAAAAAAGATTACGCAAGTTTCGACCACCGACATCGTGACGTTGATGTTAGGAGCGGCACTTCAATCCGGTGCCTCTGATGTGCACGTGGAGGCCGAAGAACAGGAAGTGAAGATTCGTTTCCGTCTCGATGGTATTTTGCGTGATGCGGCCAAACTACCAAAAACAGCGTGGCAGCAGATGATTGGTCGCCTGAAGTTGCTCGCGGGCGTAAAAATCAATATCGAGGATGTGCCGCAAGATGGACGCATCACCATCTATCTCGCGCAAGAGAAGATTGATATCCGTGTCAGCTTTTTGCCCACCGCTTTCGGTGAATCTGTGGTCATGCGTATTCTGCGCCCCAAGGCAGTGGCTCTTGAGTTTGATCAATTGGGCGTGCGTGGATTGGCATCGGAGCGTCTCAAGCGAGAGGTGGAACGGCCGAACGGCATGATTATCACCACCGGTCCTACTGGTTCTGGTAAGACGACCACGCTCTACGCTGTTTTGAAAAAATTAAATAGCCCAGAAATCAAGATTATTACTTTGGAGGACCCGATTGAATATAAACTGGAAGGCATCAATCAAAGCCAAATTGACCACTCCAAACACTATGATTTTGCCAGTGGTCTACGTTCCATTCTGCGTCAGGACCCTGACGTGGTCATGGTCGGTGAAATTCGCGATTTAGAAACAGCGGAAATTGCCATTCAGGCCGCACTGACTGGACACTTGGTTGTTTCTACGATTCACACAAATAGTGCGGCTGGAGCTATCCCACGCTTCCTCTCCATGGGAGTGAAGCCGTTTTTATTGGCACCGGCGTTGAACGCTATCATCGGTCAACGTCTCGTGCGTCGCCTTTGTCCCGATTGCAAAATCCCGATCCAACTC
>CAYPSC010000088.1:0-4573 GCA_964413385.1 uncultured Gammaproteobacteria bacterium
GGAATCACATGAGTCAGCGGTTGAGATGTTAAAAGAACATCCTCATTTACAAATTCCAGGGGCGTATATCGATGTGAGCGATTCATCAAGTATGATGGTGTGATATCAGAAAATGTGAAAAGAGCTATCACGGCGCGCAAAGAATGGGAGAAGGATCGTATTGTCGTGAGCATCATGCTCCCGGGAACGATCACGACATCATGACAGACTTTGCTTCAATCTGATCGGTGCCGAAGATGATTGATTGAAATCGCAACCCCGTCAATCCTGAATTTATGAAAGAGGTGTTTGCTCGTATAGAAATAAACAGCGCAATGAAATTTTTTTGGTCGCTAGATAAACTGTTAAAAGCTAAAGGGATCTCTATTGACGCAGCCTCCTTTATGAAGAGTCAACACCAAGGATTGGCTATGGAGACTTTTTTTGTTAAATCAAATATTGGAGATCTTGTGGTTCAAGTTGGAGAGGTGCATGAGGCGGAAAGGCGGTGGAAGCCCTGGAGACGCATCGCATCCGTGAGTGGCCTTTTCAAGAGGGAGGTGTTGCTACCCGTCCCCAAGATTATTTTATCCGTAGCAATAGACAGTCATTATTTTGTTGTTCAGCAAAGGATCAAGGGGAGGAGTTTAAAAAGTAACGCATCTTTTTCTCCCAAACTCATGCAGCAAATAGAGAAGTGCATCGCAGAAGTCCATGCGATTCGATTGTCAGGAGCAGGACCGATCGTTGGGCGTGGAAAAAAGGCGAAGGGAAAACATAAGAATTGGAGAGAATTCCTGGATCGTGATATCCCTCAATGGTTAGAGCGTATCAGAAAGGTTGAAGGAGATTCCGTGCTGACAACGACGATTGCTGATTATTACGAAAAGAACAAGTATTTTTTCAACATTCGGCACTCTTGCCTTGTTCACGGCGATCTTCTGAATCTCTCGAATATTCTCATCGCTGACGGAAAGATATCTGGTATTGTTGATTGGGAATTTGCGATGGCTGGCGATCCTGCCTGGGAATTCTGTGCCGGCAAGAAGTACAACCTGAGGTCATATTTCCGTTTGATGAAAATGAACCAAAAAGAAAGAAGGGAATTTATAAGGCGTGCAAAGCTTTATCAACCGCTCTTTCTCGCTCGCGTCATGTCGCTGAATGATTCAAAAAATAAGGAATATCTATCTTGCAGGAACCGGCTGAAAAAACTCATGGAAAAAAACAACAGCCATCGATGAAGGGAGCGTCTCTATGAAGCCACTGTACTATTCCTTGGAACAATTCATGGGGATGATCGATGAACCAAATCGATCACGATGTTTCAAGCTATTTATAGATCATCGCGAACGCTTTCGGTCGGCGCGAGGTTCTTCTTACATCCATCAAGCTTGGCCAGGAGGATACCTGGATCATATTCAAGAGGTGATGAATCTAGCGGTAATTTTTTATAGGGCGTTGAGCGCCGCTCGTCCACTTCTGTTCTCTCTTTCTGACGCCCTTCTCGTTCTTTATCTGCATGACCTAGAGAAACCTTGGAAGTATGAAGAGGTAGATGGAAAGTTTGAGGTGGTCCCGGCATTGCGTGAGAAAGAGGCGCAAAAACAATTTCGTTTGGGACTAATAAAAGAATATAAAATCGTACTCAGTCCTGAGCAGGCAAATGCCCTCAACTATGTAGAAGGTGAGAATAAAGATTACAGCAATCGTCAGAGAGCAGCCGGACCGTTGGCTGCCTTTTGCCATGTATGTGATGTCACGAGTGCTAGAATTTGGTTTGATTATCCTGCGAAAAAAGATGATCCGTGGAAAGAATAGAAGTTGAATAGAATATAAGCTATGATACTCAGAGTTATTCTTTGGTTTTTCCCCGATCCATATGTTTGAAGCTGCTCCAGCCCAAGAACAAGCTCATACCACCAAAGTACCGGCGACAGAAAAACCAAAACCAAAAGCTTTGCGTCATGAGCGTCGGGAGCTTACAAGCACGGAGAAGGAGGATGTGTTAAGAGCTCGTTATAAGGAGCAGCTGTTATTTAAGGCCAGACAACGGTTTGGAATTTTGTCCGAGGGTGACCCTCGGTATGAACTTATCCATAAGATCCATCATCGACTGTTAGGACACGCGGCCATCGCAGCGGGGGAAACGTTCGTCATGAACGAACCGGAGGTGGATGCCTTTGTCATTCGCGGCAAACCAGACCTCTATGTCAAAACGGGATTGCTCCGAGCCTATGCACGATACTGTAGCCGGAAAGGTCGTCTAGTGACAGAGGATGCACTAGCTCTTATCGTGGCACACGAACTTACGCATGTGGATCAAAATACGGGTGAAAAAGATGTTGAAGAGCAGAAGACTTATTCACGGGAGAAGCAAGAATCGATCAATGCGGAATATGATGCGGATAGAGGGGGGCTCTCGCTCATAGCGCGTGCCGGGTACAATCCTCGAGAAGGATTAGCGGTGATTGAGTTTTTGCATAGCTTGGAGGGAATCTCTATAGCTTCCACGCACCCACGCTCCGCAGACCGTTGGCGTGAACTGGTCGAATTCGTTGAGAGTTCGGATACCTTTCTTCCAAATATCAGTAAACCGCCGAATGTCGTTGATCCGGCGCTTGTGGAAATGATGCTGACTGAAACATATGGTCATCCGGGTTCATCTCTTTATCGTCAAGAAGGGCCCCGACAGCTTTTGACGTTCTTGGAGAGAGGGCGAACTCCTTATGATGTATTAGAGGTTGTAAGCGTAGCGAGAGGGTATGATCAAATGGTCTATGTCGAGCAAGCGAGCCAGGCGCCAGAAGTCCACCGGGCTCGTGCAGAAGCCATCGCTGTCCATAACCTAACCCAAATACTTAAGGCGCTGGATTTGGCGCACCCTGCGGCTAATCATGTAACGATTGGAAAACGAAGATTTGCTAATATTGAAGGGTGCGGTACAGATAAAACAGAGATTGGAAAAGATCTCCAATACATGGATCGTGAATTCTTGTTGACACGGGCCCTGGAGACACTTCCTTTGTCGGGTGATTGGGTTGTATCAGAAGAAAAAGAGATTCATCAATCCCATATAAAGGGCCTTGAGAAAGATCTGGCGAAGCTCATTAAAACGTTTGAAGAGTATGACCAGCGTCAGAGAACCGTGATCGCAGAGCGCCTTGCGTTGGCAGGGCGAGCGCACACGGGGGAGATTAAGCCAGGAGGGCAAGAGTTCCATTACGTGAGTCTGGACGGATTCGAGACCTATACAAAGAAGCTTGTGGCTGATGTCGAATGGGGAAAATTTCTTTTAGAAAAGGTTCGTTACATTCAGGGATCTTACAAGGCGATACTAGCTGGCGTTGACGCAAGTACGTTGGATGCGTTCATTCAACAGGCGGCTGTTGATTCTTCCCAATCAGACGCCTGGCACGCGCGAGAATCCTCACAGATATGGGTCACTCAGCAAGATCCTCGTTACCTTTTAGAGTATTGCGTTCAGAATGGGAGCATTTTTTTCTCCGATAAAGGATATTCCATTGAAAAGAAAATAGCAGAGAAGCTAGAAGGGGCGATTCATTACGAATCTTCTTGCCTTCCCTATCTTGATGCTTCCTATCGAGAAAAATACGATTTTACGACCCCGGATGGAAGGCGGCGCTATATGCGGCATGCGCTTCTCAGTGATGCAGAGGCCTATGTTTCGACAGCTTATTTTGAACCATGGGGTGAGCTCATTGAACCTCTGGTCAAGGGTAAAACTCTCCCCGAGTTAGATGGAAAAGAAGGATTGGTAATGCCTCATTTTGATAGCATACGTAAACCGGCCATTCAGGCTTTGCAACGTAGCTATGAACGCTCTCCGGAAGGTCAACTAATTCTAGAAGGAACTCAGGCAGAGCGGATGGCGGCATTTATTCTTGATCATACGTACGCTTTTCAAAGAACTGGATTTCATTTGAGTGAAATGGAAGCCTTGGTTGCTTCTCTTTCAACACAAGAATGCCAAAATTGGGTTCGTTATTTCCCGCAGCCGAAAATTGGTGTCGAGTTATCAGCCGATGAGCAACTCTGTGCTGAGTCTGGGGCGAGAAATCTTTTCGCCCATTTAAGTGAGTTTGCCATGTGCTGGGAATACGAAATGACTCGCGCCATTGCTCGCCGGTTACAAGCAGATTCCACTTACCCGCTGACCCCGCAAGAGCGATTAGGGCAGATTGCCAAAATAATGGAACTTGCCCCCGTAAACACGGCTCTCTATGCGGACGAAATCGCGGAGCTTTTGACGCAGGCCTCTATTCATACGTATGCAGATCTTTGTATGTACGTGGGTCCATTGCTCACTCCTTTCTCCAATCGGTATGCGCTGATTGAGGAAGTGGTGCGCCAGTACACGGATGCCGTTCCACCTCATGAAATGCTGAAATTTTTGGAAGGCGAAAATCAAGAGATTGTCGTGGATTACATCGCAAGCATATGGAATAATCGTTTTAAAAGTTTATCGCTAGATGCGCAACTCCTCTTTTTAGAAAGTGTTCTAGATTCCATTCCGTATTGGAGAGACACGGGATTCTCTCTCCTAAAACAACGTTGGCGAGCAGACGAAGCT
>CAYPSC010000089.1:0-4507 GCA_964413385.1 uncultured Gammaproteobacteria bacterium
ATCAGTAGAGAGGAAGGTGACCGAGGGTGATGACGTCGGAGCGTTCCTGCCCCTCGGTGAACACGGCCATGATGCCGATGAGCTCGGCTCCCGCCTGCGAGAGCAGCATCTTCATGGCTTCCAGAGTGCTGCCGGTCGACACTACATCGTCGACCATGACGACCTTCTTGCCTTGGAGTCGCGCGACATCATCCGCTCCCAGGTGGAGCCACTGCTTGTGCTGGGTCGTGATGCTCATGGCGGATGCCGAGAGAATCGGCTGAGCCATGTAGGCCTTCTGCTCCTTTCGGGCGACGACCGTTGGACGCCCAGAAACCCGTCCCATGACATGGAGCAGGGCCTGTGCCTTGCCGTCCGGCATTACAAGCATCTCAGCTTCCTCTGGAAGGCGTTCTGCAAGGGCCTGTCCGGCGGCTTCGACAAGCTCCCAGTCACCCAACGGATTGAACAGGGCGACGCAGACGCCAGGAGCCACTTCCCGAATCGGCAGATCGCGCTTCACGCCACCGATGTTGATCGTGTGTACCTGTGCTTGCATGGGAGACCTCCAGTGGTGAGTTAGTGGTTTTCGTGCTTGAGGATTTCGACGAAGGCTTGAACGAGCGCGTGGGCGAGGATGTCTCTGCGCGAACGTGCTCCGTTCGTCAGGAAGATGTGTGGATCATCCGCCGGAGAACCGCAGCGTTCCGCCAGGATCGACCCCATGGTCTGTTGTTCGAATCCGCGCTGGCGGGTTTCGTCAACGAGGCCACTGGGAACCAAGACTGGATCCGAGTCGAAGTTGCATTCCCGGCCATCAGGTGTCCGGATGACGATCACGGCCCAGTCTTCATAGTGGTCACCTTGATACCGGAGGCCGTTCTCGATGCCGATCGCGTAAGCCATTGGATCTTTCAGATGGGCCGCACGACAACGATTCTGCGCGCCGAGAAGTGTCTCCTCTTGCCCAAAGGGTTGCGTCGCAATCCCGGAATGGGTCGCGACGTGAGTGATAGTGGCGTTCCATCCCAGGCAGCAGCAGGCTTCATGAACCGCCGCCACCTTGAGAGCACTGAGGCTTCCGATGACGATGTTCATGAGTTCTCCTCCTAGGCCAGGATGGCGTTGATGATCGATGGAGCGAGGCTGAGGACCTCGAAAGGTCCCTGGCCGTCCAACTCGGCGGCGGTGGGGCACGAATCCGTCAGCCAGACGCGACTGAACCCGGCTTCAAGGAACTTGCGCCAAGCGCCATTTTCCAGCACCCCGTGGGTGGCGTATGCACTGACGTGATGCGCGCCTGATGCCTTCAGGGCGTTCAGGCATTCGATAATGGTTCCACCGGAATGGATCAGATCATCGACGATCACCACGTCCTTTCCGACCGGATCCCCTTCGCTCACCGTCACCACACGCTGATTACCATGGCGAACCTTGCGGCAGATGATGAAAGGAAAGAGAGGTTTGCCATCAGGGCCCTCGAACATGGTGCGGAAACGCTTCCAGGCACCTTCATCTGGGAAAGCGATCGAGATCTCCTGACCCTTGAGCCGCTCCTTGAGGAGTTTTGTACCCGTCTTGAAACGGGGACAGATGTTGGTGCCGAAGTAGTGACGGATCGGGAGAGCGTGGACGTCCCAGAGGTAGAGCGGAACTGGTCCCGGGCCGGCCGGAGCAACGGCAGAGATCATCTGCGCGAGCGTGCTAGCTGTGGCGATCTGTCCCTCCTGATCAACTCGCTCCATCGTGCCCGTGGGGAAATAAGGAAGCAGGAATCGCAGGGAGCGCGGGCAGAAACCGGCGAGGGCGTACATGAGGCTGATCTGTTCGAAGATGGTGTCTGGCGTGTCAAAGCAGGCGAGGAAGGATACGTGCACTTGCGACAGACCGTCGATGTCATGGATGAAGCTGTTAGGAAAGCCATCGGGGAAGCGTTTCCAGGAGATGGCGCCGTATTCAATGCGTGGTTCGCGGCGACAGATTTCCCGCGCCAACGGATCCATCTGGGGGCTAGCGAGCAGGACGTGTCGTTCCATGGTTTGCCTCGTTGTTGGTTGTGAAGGGACGTGAGCAAGGAGTTTTCCAAGCTCCGTAAAGAGAATGCTATAGATTGGGAGAAAGTGATATAAATTTTCGTAAAGTAAATTTATTTTTTTATAAAAAATAATCAATATAGCCAAAAATAATAAAAAAACAACTACGAAAATTATCGTAATTATGAAATTGATCTTCAATTTTTACCGGCAGCAACCAATGATTAGGCGGTCTCCATTTTGCGGCTCAAGCTCCATAACATATCGAATAGTTGTTGAATCATGTCGCAGAGCGCTGGACTCTGAACCGTCCAGGCAAGTCCTTCCTCTTTTGTAGTGAAAAACGCCACCGTGTCATCCCAAAATAAGATTGAAGCCCGAAAGGTAAATTCGCGAGGTAAAAACTTTGCTTCCCGCAGTTCCTGTTTATGAAGAGCGGCTGAATATTTTTTTATCTCATAAGACTCAACGCGCAAGCTTTTGAGCTGGACTTTTGCCGCCATTCGGCGCCGGGAAAAATGAAATTTTTCCCCAATAATATCCTGAAAATCGCGTGCGGAGACAATTTCGTAGATTTGTTTGCTTGGTGTCATGAGGGCTCGATGAAAAATATCCGTGGCGCGTTCGCGATAATAGATACGAATTTTAGAAGGGCCTGCCGACTCTGCTCTAAGTCCCTGGAGCAAGGGGATGGAATGACTCAGCTCCTGCAGGTGGCGTTCGAGAATGCGGCGCAAAATCAGTGGATCATGTGCTTCATATTGGTGACGTGATTTCTTTGCCGTGACCCCAACAAGGCCGGCGTGTATTAAGCGTTGAACAGCCGACTGTGCTGTGGTGATGGGAATACTCATGGCCGTTGCAAGGGGAGTGACGGTTGTTTTTCCTAATTCAAGCAATGTGAGATAGGCCTGGCGATCTTTTTGGCCCAAACCAAAACGTTCTAAGAGTTCGTGGATTTCTTTTTGTTGGGCGAGAGAAAGGATATCAAATTTCATAATGATGATTTATTTCGTAGAAAATAATATGTATTATTTATCTTATTATAGCCTAATTTATGTAAAAGCGCAAGATGGACGACGAAAAAATATACAAGAAAAAAAGGATCTTAGGCATGCTGTCACTGTCGAGAGAGATTCTCGACAACAGCACATTCCACAACACACGGAGGTTCCCATGAAGGTCATCGAACACGGATCAAGCTACATCGGCGACGAGAAGAAGTTCCTGAAGGAATGGAAAACCAATGTCCGGTGCGGTAAAGATGATAAATCCGATAGGAGTGAGCCGTGTGGGGCACTATTCGAAGTCAAAGCCGATGATCTTCTCCATAGATATTGGCTTGGAACCCATTCCTCCCATTCGTACACAGCGGTGCGATGCCCCGAGTGTGGGAAAATCAATCGTGTACGCGAGGTTCCAGAAATTGTCTTCCGGTATGCCCTCAGCCGGAAGGAAGCGGTTTGGGACGGGTTCGAAGATGGCTGAGAGGAGACCCTGTGTTGCTTAGCCTTGCCCGCTGAATTTCTAAGCGGGCTTTTGTTTACTTTAATCGGTACGTCACTTGGAGATTCACGTAAACCTTTTTCTGGATAGACGAAGCATCTTGGGGGGAGCCATAATATCCATTCGGAAATCCATCCTCAGGTGAGACGATGATGTTTGTTGGACTGATAGATGACAGAGTACCGATATGATCGTGGAGAAGTGAATCGGCCTGGTTTTGTGCGTCCTGTATGGCTTCCTTGGCCAAAGTTTTTTGGAGGGAAGAAAGATCTTTATAATAAAATTCTATATTTTGTGTGTTGAGATTGGCTCCTTGCTCAGCGAAAGTCTGGGTGGCGGTTTGGGCGATTACCCCGAGCGTTTCGGCATGACTAGACGTAATAACCACGATCTGGCTGATACGTGGTCCATCATATTCTTGGTATACCGTGACAGGATGGAAACTAAAGTCCGCATCTTCAATCCCCGAATCTTTCATGAGTTTTCGTAGTCGATTTCCGTCTTCAGTGAGACGGCGTGAGGCTTCGGCGGTTGAATTCGCCTTTCGTGTTAATTCTAGCGACCATTTGGCTTTATCAGAGGTGATCACGCGCCATGCCTCTCCGGTAAAAGTAGCAAAGGAAGGACCATCTTTTGAGCGTTCATAGCCGCGCGCAATAAGGAAGGCTGAGAGGATGAATGAGACGGCGAGGACGAGGGTTGCAAGAAAGAGGGTGAGGCCAAGGCGTCGCGGAGCGGGAGAGGAAACGTTGTTATTCATAGAAAAAAGAAAAGTTTTCTTCAGGATACGCTACGGAAAAACAAAAGACTATGGTCGGAAGATGCGGCGCTTGGTAAGAGCATGGATGAGCCAGGCAACGATAACCGCGATCACGGCGCTGCCGACTACATCTATCGGGTGATGAACATGAGCCATGACGCGAGAAAGTCCGACAAAAATGGCGATAATCCAGAGGATGATACTCATGCGTCGGCGCATCCTCCAAAAC
>CAYPSC010000090.1:0-4427 GCA_964413385.1 uncultured Gammaproteobacteria bacterium
CCGCCAAGTTTAGAGAGTATCTTAATTGAATCACGGGACTTGATACTGGACGAGGTGGATCCGCATAGTTTTACACAACAGTTTACTCCAGGAGATGCTGATGTGGCGTTTGCTGAAAATTATGGGTGGTGGTCTAAGGCGCGTATGCCCTTTATTCGTTGGGAAATTAAAAACGATTTACCATCTCCTCCGGCAGGAGAAGAATGTGAGAAAGAACCGGAGGTTCGTAAGGAAGGGATGGGAGCACGGGTATTGAAATCGATGGAGAACTTGTGGCAGAAAATAAAGGGAGGAGTGTATCAAGTCGATCACGTTTTAGAGGAAGCGAAGGAACGCGAGCGAGAATTTGTGGCAGAAGCCGAGGCGGCTTGGGAAGTGCCTGTTCTTGTCCCTAGACTCCGTCCGATGCGTGTGCTGATTGGGTTTTTAGCACTGGCTCTTATCATTTCGTTGCCGGCCGGTGCTGTGTCTTTATCGCGTTCTTTTCGTTCATCGATCATAAGTGTGAAGGCTAATGGAGAGGCAGCGCTCGCTGATGTGCAAACCGCGCTTCGCTCGAGTGGTGTTGATCAATCGACAGCATTCGATCAAGCATCTCAGCGTTTTCGAGCAGCTGATCAAGCCCTGTCTCGGGTGAATAGCATTGCCGTTGCTTTGGCACAAGCGCTGCCGCAGACACGGGGATTGTTTTCAAGTACTCAAGGATTATTAACAGCGGGTGACCGCGCCAGTTCCGCTGGCCACTTGCTTTCCGAGGGGTTGTCGCGGGCATTGAGTCAATCAGTGCTTCATCCAGATGAACGGTTGCTGATCCTCATGACCTATTTAGACGCCGCTGTATTACCGATGAACGAGGCATTGCAGGCGCTTTCAACCGTACAAATAGATCGTTTGCCAAAAGAAGCGCAAACGCAAGTGGCGTCTCTTCAACGGGCGCTCAATCTCGGGCAGTCGTCGCTTCAGGATTTGCAGACAGTGAGTCACTTGTTGCTTGGTATGATTGGTCATGATCGCCCACGTACTTATTTATTCGTTTTCCAAAATGAGACAGAAATTCGTCCCACGGGCGGTTTTATGGGCTCATTGGCAGAAGTGGTAATTGATCGGGGAGATATCAAGAAAGTTGAAGTACCAGGAGGTGGACCTTACGATTTTAAGAATCAGCTTCTGGCGCGTGTTGTTCCACCCAAACCGTTACAACTTGTTGATGGACGTTGGGAATTTCAGGATGCGAATTGGTTTCCTGATTTTCCAACATCGGCTAAAAAGATTCGCTGGTTCTGGAGTAAGGCCGGGCAGCCAACTCTGGATGGCGTGATCGCGTTTAATGCCGCTCTTATGCAGAAGATACTCACTGTTACTGGGCCGATCGATATGCCACAGTATGGCAAAACGATTACCGCAGATAATTTTTTGGCTGAGACACAACAACAGGTTGAATTTAATTATGACCGAACGGAAAATAAGCCAAAAAAGTTTATTGGCGATCTCATGACGAAGTTATTAGAGCGTGTCAAAAGCAGTTCGCATGATGAATGGATGAATTATGCAGCCTTAATCATGGAGGCGCTCCAAACAAAAGATATACAAGTGTATGCGTCGGATCCGGATGAGGAGGCATTGATTGAGCATTATGGCTGGAATGGGCAATTGAAACCAGCGGAAGGGGACGTTCTTGCTATCATTGAGGCTAACATTGCGGGGCAAAAAACAGATGCGGTGATCGATGAATCTGTAACGCACGAGGCAGATATTCAAGAAGATGGATCTATTATTGATACGGTGACCCTCACACGCATTCACCATGGTCAAAAAGGAGAAGTTTTCCATGGAGCGAATAATGTGGAATATGTTCGCGTGTATGTGCCAGAGGGCTCTCAATTACTTGATGCCAGTGGCTTCCAGCCGCCACTTGCTTCGTTTTTTAAACAGCCCTTGTCAGAGGATGCGGTGGATGTGGATTTGGCGGCCGCTGTCACCAATGAAAGAACTTCAGAGGATGGTCGGGTGACGATCACGGACGAATTTGGACGTACGGCTTTTGGAGGATGGATCCAATTGCAACCAGGTGATACCCAGACTATTCGTTTTCGATATCGGTTGCCATTTTCCGTGAAGGATCTGGCGCAAAAAATATTGCCCAAAACACCAGAAGTTACACGCCAGGCGGTTTATACGCTTTTGCTTACCAGCCAATCTGGAAAAGGTAAACGCCAAATTTTTTCATCTGTTCATATTCCGTCAGACTGGAGCACGTCCTGGACAAATACCTCTGATCATCGGCAGTCACCAAGTCTGACGGACGTTTGGGATCGTGATCGTGTGGTCGCTGGTTTGTTTCAACTTCCGTATGCTGAAACGCAAACAGCCACCCCTTAAAGTGCATGGAGATGCACCAGAAGAGGGACGTGGTCACCGTGCTTCGCGTGATGAGGCGGCTTTGGTTGAAGAAAGCTTGCGCGCCATTTATCACGATCCAGACGGAGGAGAAACGGATTTTAGTATATTGGAACGCAAACCTTATGGTCATCGCAAACGTGCGGTTGTAATCACTCTGGCATTTATTCTTTTTGCGAGCATTGCTGCTTGGGTTGGGTTTTTCGCGTGGCAACCGTTTCGAGGCTTTCATGGGAAAGGGTTGAGTTTAAAGATCGTAGGACCATCAGAGATCGCGATAGGTGGAGAAGAAGTTTATCAAATCCAATGGACGAATGAGGACACTTATCCGTTGTCTGCGGCGCATTTCCGTTTTTCCTTTCCATCGGATTTTATTCCTTTATCCTTTCAGCCGGCGCCAAGCGATCGTGCGATAAACCGTTGGGACTTTCGCGATCTTGCTCCAGGTGCCCACGGGTCTGTCGAGGTTCGTGGAACGTTTATTGGTGCTATTGGAAGTCAGAGTACGCTTCAAGCGATTGGTTCGTATCAACCCGCTACATTTACGCGTGATTTTGAAACGATCGCGGTGCAACCGGTTGCGTATACTGAATCGGTTTTGGAGGGAAAAATCCAAGCGCCATCAAAGGTGTTAGCAGGGGATGCGGTGACGTTGCTTTATACACTCATTAATCATGGCACGCAGACCATGAAGGGGTTGGTGGCACAGTTTCATCCGCCGCAAGGATTTGTGGTGAACGCGGTGCAGGCAACACCGCTCGATGGATCACCGATCTACGCGATTTCCATTGGTGAGCTAGCCCCACGCGCCTCATCGACGATTAAGCTTGTCGGTTCGTTTGCCTCTGGCGTTTCCGGTGATTTACCGTTATCGGTTGAGGCCGGCAGGCGCGGAATGGGCGGAGCCTTTTTTCCTGCCCACAAAACACAAACGACCATCCCTGTGGTGGATGGCGATTTGTCGCTACGGTTTGTGGTCAATGGGTCGGATGCTGATCGATCCCTCCAGCCTGGGGATCCGTTACATCTCACGGTGGCTTATCAAAATACAAGTTTGGATACACTGAAAAATATTTCCATTCGTTTGGGATTTGAATCGCTCGTGAATGGCCAATCGGCTACAGGGACCTCGCTTCTCGATTGGGCGCATTTAGAAACATCGCAAACGGCTGTTTCTACAACAAAGACACGTGTTCAAACAATCGTATTTGAACCATCACGCGTTTCTGACTTGCGATCGCTTGCGCCACGGAGCGACAGATCGATTGAGATCTCGGTGCCGACGCTTTTGCCCGCTTTGGGTGTGCAGGATGCCGGGATCAAGATGACAGTTGAAGCCATTGTGCCTGATGCCACCAGTCATCATATGGTGCAAGCACAGCCGATTAATGTGCGCTATCGAACGGATGCTGATGTGCTGGCTGAAGCGCGTTATTTTACCGAAGAAGGGGCTCCTTTGGGATTTGGACCATTGCCGCCAATCGCGGGTAAGACCACGGCCTACCGTGTGTTTTGGCGCTTATCTAAACATTTGCATCCATTAGAGAGATTTACTGTTTCTGCGCGGTTGCCATCGGTTGCGGCTTGGAGCGCTCGGGCAGATACTGATCAAGGAACGATTCAATATGATCCGACGACGCGAGTGATCACATGGAAAATAGACAAAATATCCGATGGCGCTGTGACGGCAGAAGCGAGTTTTGAGGTCCAGGTTACGCCGGATGCTAATGATATTGGGCGTTTTGCGGCGATTTTGGGAGAAACGACATTTCAGGCGCAAGACGCCTTGCTCCATGAGGCGATTTTAAAGGTCAAACCTCCGTTCACGACTGATTTGGAAAACGATGAAACAGCGCGAGCAAAGGGAGTGGTACGTAAGAGTTGACAATCAATCTGTTTTGGGATTAGAAAAGCGCGGAATGTGTGGAGTAAAGCATGAATCAAGATTTGCTCGAAAGTATTGTACGTCTGAGAAGAGATGACCGTCTTACGCCTGAGCTCGTCGTTCGGCGACTCTAGCCGCGCATTAG
>CAYPSC010000091.1:0-2617 GCA_964413385.1 uncultured Gammaproteobacteria bacterium
GTCGAGACATATGGGTAGATCTTATAAAAATGAAACAACTCAATCACATCCGTAATATCTTTGTCCCCATCCTGGTAGTCTAGAGGATCAGATGTATCGAACAATAGATCAGACTTTCTTCTTTGGGAAACAAGGCCGCGTATCTCCTGACCATGAATACGATCTCGGAGAAAGGAACATGCCCCCTGGATGCGAACAGTATTAGCTCCGCAGAAAGAGCATCCAACCGAGCATCCTTCTGTTAACTCATACGTATGACACTGTGCAAAGAGCGTCTCACGCTCTTGAGCTTCAAAGCCTTCCAAATTTTTTGGTGTTTCCTGAGCTTCAATATTTTTATAGATCGACTCAATTAAAAATCTTGACATTCCATGAAGGTCGGGGCGCTGTTTTGATCAAAAATCTCCATGAGCTTCCTCAAAACCTGAGCACTTGTTTCTCGTCTCAAAATCTGTTGCACTTCTGGTCGCTCCAGCGAAAGTCTCACGTCTGCACCCTTTGCATCGATTGCGAAAACTGTTTTATCAAAGGATCATACCCCGCTTCTGCTCGTTGACTTATTTTCCTTAGGCCCAAATCAGGCTGCATAGTTAAATACCATTCTCTTAAACAATTGCCCTTGCGTCAATCAACACATTCTGGATAATAACCCTTCTCCATGACAAAAACTTGATGTTTCCTGTAAAAATAAGGCCCTTTTCACGGATAAGGTATTGGTGTAGAGTGATCTTTGTTCGCTATGAAACAATCATTTTTGGTGAAAGGCCTCGCCGCCCTCACCATTGTCGGTTCTCTCGCCGTTTCCGCTCTCCCCATGTCAGCGGATGCGGCGGTGAAAAAAATTAAACGTCCCATTGTTCGCAAATACCGCGTCTCCGTCTCTGCCATCAAAGGCAAAGATGAAAAAAACTTCAGCGATCCTACCACGCGCTGTCTCACTCCTGCCATGGTCACACTCCATAACAAAGCGCTCAAACAAATGGAGGCTGACATCGAGAAAGCGGGGTCAGGCCATGAAGCAGCTATTCAAAAGTATCGAGAAAATCTCGACATCATCTGGTCTGCCATGAGCGAGCCTTACTGCGGCTACGGAAGCCAAGGTGTAACAGCGGTAAAAAGCTCCTTTCAGAAATCCGTTGCCCGCACACGAGATCAGTTCCTCGCCTCTATCAAAAAATAAACCAGGTTGAAGAAGCACGAACGTCCCGCCTTACCACGGGACGTTTTTGGATCTCATTGGACCTAGAGCAACTTCCCCCATTGTCATTCTGAACGGAATGGACCACCCCACAGCAAGCTAACTGAGCATTATCTCACTGTCGTCCCGAGCGGAGTTTGGCGGAGTCGAGCCTGCCTGCCGGCAGGCAGGCAGGGGACCCATTTTCAGAGAATTCCTCCACTCGTCGTCGGACTCCTCGGTCGGAATGACAGATGCAACAAAGCTATGGGGTATCGATCCTAAAAGAGAATGGAGAATCTCAATCCCATCCGTGGAAAATAACCGATGGAGATCTTTCCTCCGCTCAAGATGACAGGCGAGAAACAGACTACCTCTTGATATATCTCCCTACCGCTGCCCAGGACACCAAACCAACTAAGCCAAACATAGCGACAACTTCTACGGAGACAATCAGCGGCCATTGATGAATAAAAAAATCGAATAGACCAGGATCACTTCCGTCAAACACCGGACGGACCAATGGTTCGATCCAATAAACCGAGGAAAAGACAAGGACAAGCGAAAGAGCAATAGAAATAGAAGCTAGCCAAACTCCTTCGAGAATAAAGGGTCCTCGAATAAAGGAAGAGGATGCCCCCACCAGACGCATGATCGCGATTTCTTCTCGTTGCGTATAAATCGCAACTCGGATAGCGTTAAAGGCTGTCAACATCCCAAAAAAAGCAAACAAGGCAACCAGGATTGCGCCAACCAGACGCGCATTTTTTCCGATTTCACGTACACGGTTGATAGCAATCTGGTGGTCATCATATGTTCGTGACTGGATATACGAAGCGTATTGCGGATTCTGGATCGCTTGCAATAGAAACGGGTACTGATCAGGATCTTTTGCTTTTATGACAAGCTGCGCACCCAGAGGATTCGCCTTCAATTCATCCACAGCCGCCAAAATTTTTGGTTCTTGTGCGTGACGCTCACGAAACGCGGTTAACGCTTGATCGGGCGTAATGGCCTGGATCGAGGCCACCTGCGGCAGAGAAGCGAGATAAAAACGCGCTTGCGTCACCACGGCCTCTGGCGTTGATTGAACAAAGGTCACGGTCACGTCTATTTTATCTTCCAGGGTGCTCACGACTCGCGCGAGTAAGGCATCAACGCCAAGCAAGACGTTGACGGACAAGAGCGCCATGGTGAACACAAAAACTGTAGCAATCCCAATCCAAGCGTTCCGGAATAAATTTTTCCAAGAGAAGAGAAAGATCCTCCACAAAGTTGTCATAGAGCGTATTTACCCTCGGCCACATCGGAAGCAACTTGGCCATCTTTCAATGTGATCACACGGCGGCGAATGGCGTTGACGATTTCGCGGTTATGCGTCACCAAAACCACGGTCGTGCCAAATTCGTTGATTTTTAACAAGAGCTCCATGATATCGCG
>CAYPSC010000091.1:2627-4425 GCA_964413385.1 uncultured Gammaproteobacteria bacterium
CAACAAAATTTTAGGACGATGAACCAGCGAACGTGCAATGACGACACGTTGTTTTTCTCCACCTGAGAGCTGCATAGGGAACCGACTTTCCTTGCCTTCCAAACCAACGATCCGTAAAACCTGAGGAATGATCTGATGAATGCGTTCATTCGAGATTCCAGCGACTTCGAGGGCAAAAGCAACATTTTCGTACACGGTTTTTCGGGAAAGAAGTTTATAATCTTGAAACACGACACCGATCTGGCGACGAAGCTGCGGAATGTCGCGCGAGGGCGCATGCGTAATGTCCCAACCACCAATAATAATTCGTCCTTGCGTTGGCCGCTCTTCCGCAATCAACATTTTTGCCAATGTCGTCTTCCCCGCCCCACTTTGCCCAACGATGGAAACAAATTCTCCTGGTTCAATCTGCAAAGAGACGTCATTCAACCCTACAATGTTGGGTGGATACACTTTTGTCACGTGTTCCAACAGAATCATGAGAGCAGTATAACATGAAAGGATCACGCTCTCACACTTCTTGCCACTGTTTCCATGAGACCTGGTTCAAAAATAGACGGAATGATGCGCTCCGTATCCGGCTTCTTAACCATGGAAGCGATGGCCTGAGCAGCTTCCACTTTGATTTCATCCATCACCTTTTTAATGCCCTTGTCTAACATTCCACGAAAAAGACCTGGGTAGCACAAAGCGTTATTGACCTGATTTGGAAAATCGCTGCGACCAGTCGCGAGCACAGCTACACCAGCTTCTTTGGCTACTTCTGGCATGATTTCGGGAACAGGATTGGCGAGCGCAAAAATAATTGCACCTGGAGCGAGTGAGGCCGCGATCTCTTTTGTAAAAGCATTCGCACTGGAGACACCAATCAAAACGTCCGCTCCTTGTGCAACATATTCGAGGGAGCCACGGCGTTTGTTTGGATTGGTAATCGAAGCCAAGAGCTTCTTTTCTTCGTTCAAGTCTTCACGTCCGTGATAAATAGCCCCTTTACGATCAACAGCAATTAAATCGGTGACGCCTTGATGGAGGAGCAACTTTGCGATCGCTGTGCCCGCTGCACCCGCGCCGTTCATCACGACACGGATGGTAGAAATATCTTTTCCCACAACTTGAAGTGCGTTGATTAATCCGGCAAGCAAAACAATGGCCGTTCCATGCTGATCATCATGCATCACGGGGATATCCAACTCTTCCTGCAGTCGCCGTTCAATTTCAAAACAACGTGGCGCAGAAATATCTTCTAATTGAATCGCTCCAAAACTGGGCGCCACGGCTTTGACCGTTTGAATGATTTGTTCTGTATCTTGCGTTCCAAGAACCAAAGGAATGGCGTCGATATTTGCAAACCTTTTGAAAATCGCACATTTCCCCTCCATGACGGGCAGAGCGCCCGCGGGACCAATGTTCCCGAGACCGAGAACAGCGGATCCATCGGACACGACAGCCACAGCATTTTTTCGCCAGGTCAATTCATCGACTTCTTGCGGTTGGTCCGCGATAAGACGTGAGACCGCACCAACACCTGGTGTATACACCAAGGATAAATCATCAATGGTCCCAATCAACATTTTTGGATGAATATCAATTTTCCCTCGAAGCTTACGATGGAGATCAATGGATTGCTGACCAATATCGGCATGAGATTGCATATAAATTGAGAATAGTCGATCGTCCGCCGGACGGCAAATCATCGCATCTTACTTATTAAAATTTTATAAATGCCCCATGGGAAAGCCCTACATGTTTAGTTAACCTTCAAGGGTGACTGTTGTTGCCGTCGGATGACGTAGGATTG
>CAYPSC010000092.1:0-4361 GCA_964413385.1 uncultured Gammaproteobacteria bacterium
GATTTGGCTGATTTACGAACGCCTGATACGAGGGATAAGATTTTTGTTGTTGCTAATGCGCGTCGGCTTCCAGTTAAGGACAATGCTTTAGATGTCGTTTGTTTGTTTGACCTGCTTCATCATACGCGTAATCAAGATGAGATTCTGCGGGAGGCGCTCCGTGTGCTTAAGCCAGGCGGTCGATGTTTGGTTATGGAAGATACGATTCCAGAATCATTTCAGCGCGGTGCAAAAGCTAAAGCGTGGCTTGTAGGGAAAGTGGATGATGTATTTAACCAGCAACCAAAAGGAGTCAACCCGCATGGGTATCGAGCTATTTCCGATTGGGACCTGTTCTTTCATGGCCTGGGGTTCGAAGTGGACGCGAATAAGACGCAAAGTTGGCATTGGGGACTTCGAGATTTTTTACCCGGAAACGATCGGAAGAAGCGACCATCTAAACCAACGCTTTCTCGTTCGTTTCAAGCAACGATGTTTGAGATAGTGAAACCAGTAGCAAAGAAACAGTAGTCTTTGCTCACGGAAAGGCTTCAACCATCTAAAATCGCATTTGCTTCTTGTTTCTACTCTACGAAACGGGGAGGGTAATCTTGGACTTGGGATGAAGGGGTTTACCTAATCAATACGCCCGATCTTCTGTTGGGTATAGTCTCCATTCCAACACTATAAGGGGCTGTTTACTCAGAAGACTAAAAATATGAAATCCCCGTCCATCTTTGTGGATACTCAAAGGCACACTGGAAGAACTAGAAAGTGGTAGGTCTGTCAGTGAACGAATGTAACCCCAATCTACAGGATCTTTAAACTCATATAGAGCATAATAACCGGCTTCAATTTTAGAATTCTGACGCTCTAGGATAAAAGAACAATTTTGGCTCCCGTAATAAGAACCTCCGTAAGGATCAAGGGCATATTTTATTTGACGTTTTATGATGTCATCATTTGCTTTTCCACAAAATTTATTTAGACGCTCTAGCGCCGTAGCGTAAGGAGTTCTCTCGTAAGAACGCGTGTATAGATTGTAGGTTTTGATCTCCCAACGCTGATCCGTGCTTGTACTAGTATAAAATTGTTCCATAGCTGTTCGTAACTCTTTCCCTGTCTCCATTGCTTCAGCTCTGTTCTCTTGCATCCATGTCTGTACTACGGGAATGATAGTCGACTGAGCAAGTCGAGATCGAATAACGCTGACACTGTAAAGTCCAAAAGGGACTCCACCAAAAGCCAAAATAAGAATAATGATGGTGAGAACAATATCTTTTTTTGTGATGGTAACCATAGATTTATTCTCCTTTTTGATAGTGACTTAATACTAAGCTGATAAGCGTACTGCCAATCGCCACGATCCCAACGACCCAGGCCGCGAGGAAGAGAATACGCTCGAAGGCCTGAGGAAATAAATCAAGGGAAAGAACCCTATCAAAAAGCGCCAAAAAAACCAAAATCATACTGAAAAAAATAGAACAAACTGCAAGAAAAGTACTGATCATGTGGGTTTTTCGAGCAAACGTGGTCATAAGGATGAAATAATGCTGATAAATAATTTTTTCCATTATAATACTAGATACGCGAAATATCCAGGGATCCTCAGTTCATCATATCCAGGGATCCTCAGTTCGTCTTAACCAAACACAATACCCGCTTGTAAGCGGGTATTGTCATGGTGTCCCCGGTTGGAATCGAACCAACATCAACGGCTTAGAAGTCCGCGGCACTATCCATTATGCTACGGGGACGATCTTTCATTTTATTGCAGTCTCTCTCACGGTAGAGGACGAGCCGAGAGTATCGAAAAAAGAGCCTTTGGTCAATGAACTGGCCATGTTTCCATTTTTGATTTAGGATGCGGGCGACTATGTCCGAATTAGTAACTTGTTCAACGCTTTATGGGGGACTGAAAATGGTCAAGAAAGAAGAGATGATTTTTCGTCCCTCGGCTTATGGTCTGATCATTCATGACGGTCAACTACTGGTGACGCGCATGAAGGGAAATGGAAAATATATGTTGCCGGGTGGCGGTGTCAATGCAGGCGAGTGCTTAGAAGAAGCGGTTAAACGTGAATGTTGGGAAGAATGTGGGATTGAAGTCGATATTCATCAACCACTCTTTTGGCATGAGAATTTTTTCTACTGTGACCCCATAGAACAAGCCTGACACGCTTTATTATTTGTGTATGCAGGAAAGGCTTTATCATTAGAAGTGCATGATCGAAATAATGAATCGGTCGATCAATCAGGAGATCCTGTCTGGATCGATATTGCCAACCTCAAACCATCCGACTTTCAAATTATCGGTGAACAGATTATCAGTGTTCTGCCAACGCTACGGTAAGTCCAGTGTCGCTTGTTTATCACCTGCGCGGTAATGCAAGCGATATCCTTTGACGGTTTTTTCGATGTTTAATAACTCGGCAAAAGAAGTACCGGGTAGCTTTTTTAACGAACGCTTTTTTCCCGTCAGTGTATCGACTACGAAAATTTCCTCTGTATCGCCTATACAGGATGCCGGATCTGGGTAAACGACCTTTGACCATCGGTCATAGGAGAGGCTTTGGGGTTGAGTGTCAAACGTGGACGAAGCGACGGTATCTGTGTTCAAGGAAATCCAAGAGATGGGAGCGCAGCTTCCACCGGCGCCAAGGCCGGTCATGAGTCCTTCTAATAAGACGGTATGCGTGTCAGAAACAAATCCAATAGGCACGTACATGGCTCCAAAATTTGCTCCATAAAATTCTGGCCAGCTGCCAAGGTAAGTGGATGTTGTATCTGAGAAAAGCACCACATTAATCGTTGGCGTAGACGTGGCCTGAATTTTGGAAACACCATCACAGCTTAAAAAGCCAACCACAAGCTGTGAACCGTCGGTCGAAGTAACGGCAGTGAGAGGATCAGCCTTGACCCCTGTTTGATTGATCAAGTTTTGAGCAAGATTTTCAATCGATGTTCCACGGAAAGACCCGCTGAGCGCCACCTTCCCTTTAAACCAATCAGCGAGAACTGCTTGGGTACCTGTGCTACATGCGTTTGTACCCCAGGCTTGTACTGGATATTGATTTGATGGTGATACTTGTTTATCTGGGGTATGCCGATTTGGCCAAGCGGCAATGAGAATCACAGCCACTGTAATAACGAGACCGATGATAATGAGACGTGAAGGGCGCATATATATTGAGCGTCTGCTTTTTTAGGGCAACTGTCAACCAAAAAGAGCACGAAGTTTTGGATGTTTTTTGCACCAAGCAAGATGAGCGCACCACGTATCCAATCCCCAGAATCGACCTGCGTCGATGGCGGCAAAGTAGATCAACACAAGAGCAAAGATGACATGCGGATCAACAATAAAAGAGATCGTTCCTTGCCCCGCATAAGGAAAGTGAAGAATAACAAAGCAAAATAAAAGCATGAGAAGAGCTCCAGCATATCCAGCAAGACGAACGAATAGGCCGAGAATCAAAGAAGTTCCGAGAAGAAGCAATGCCCATTTGTTTACAAAATTTACCCATCCAATATTCGTTGGATTAGCTAACCATAAGTAAAAGCCTTCAAACGTTTGTGCGCTTTTTAAATAACCGGCGGCTGACCAAGCTGGATTGAGGAGAGCAGAACCGCCTGCATAAAGATACATCCAACCAAGGGCAAGGCGCAGAAGAAATAAGCTCGTTTTTTGAAAAGTGTTCATATGGTTCGCAGTATATCTTTTTCTTGACGATTGGAGTAGGGAGGCCTAGGCTACAGAAATAACTCAATATTTGTTCTTATGGGCATCCTTATTACACTCTTTTGGATCGTGGTCGTCATCGTTCTCGCCTCAATCCGTCAGGTCAATCAGTACGAACGAGGCGTCAAATTTACCCTCGGGAAATTCAGCTCCTTAGTCAATCCCGGATGGCGTCTTGTGTGGCCACTGTTTCAAACCATGCGTAAGGTTGATGTACGTACCAAGGCAGTCGAAGTACCTTATCAGGATGCGATTACGCGCGATAATGTGTCTTGCAAAATTAATGCGGTCATTTATTACCGCGTGATAGACGCTGGGCGTTCGGTCATCGAAGTGCAGAATGTTTGGGATGCGGTTTCACAACTCGCACAAACAACCATGCGTAATGTGGTTGGCGAGCTCTCGCTTGATGGACTTTTGTCAGAGCGTGACCAAGCATCCGCGCGCATCAAAGAGTTAATTGCCTCACATACCGCCAGTTGGGGAATTGAGGTAAGTGGATGTGAACTCAAGGACATTTCTTTACCGGAGGATATGAAGCGCACGATCGCGAAGCAGGCAGAGGCTGAGCGTGAAAAGCGTGCGGTGATTATTAACTCAGAAGGAGAGGTTGTGGCGGCTGAAAATCTGCGCAAGGCAGCAG
>CAYPSC010000093.1:0-4292 GCA_964413385.1 uncultured Gammaproteobacteria bacterium
GGTCGTCGCCGATTCGGATAGGGAATCACTTTGTCTCCACGCAAATAGGCGCATGTGACACTTTTCTTATCTTGAATAATCTTGGGCATGGGACCAGCTGCCACCACATCCACACCACGCTTCCCAGCGCCCGGCCCAATATCAACCAGATAATCCGAAGCCGCGATAGTATCTTCATCATGCTCTACAATGATGATGGAGTTTCCCAAATCGCGTAGTTTCTGTAAGGTGTCGATCAAACGCGCATTATCGCGCTGGTGGAGTCCGATGGTTGGCTCATCCAGAATGTATAGCGTTCCCACCAGACGAGAACCGATCTGGGAAGCAAGACGAATGCGCTGAGCCTCACCGCCAGACAATGACCCAGCGATTCGATTCAACGTGAGATATTCGAGACCGACATCGAGCAAGAACGATAATCGTCCAATGATTTCTTTCATGACTGGTTCCGCAATTTTTGCCTCATTTGCATTCAGTGTTAAGCCGAGAAAAAAATCCGCCGCCTCATTGATGGGTAACGCTGTAACATTCACAATATTTTTTCCATTCAATAATACGTGCAGCGACTCCGTACGCAAACGCGCGCCATGGCAAGCCTCACACGGTTCCTCGGAAAACAAAAACTTCGTTCCCAAACCATTACACGCCTCACAAGCGCCATAAGGAGAATTAAAGGAGAACAAACGAGGCTCAATTTCTGGGAAGGCAAACCCGTCATCTGGGCAAGAAAAACGCGCAGACATCAGCTGCTCGCCGCCATCATCTAGAATCGCGAGCACTGAATCAGCTGCCCGGTCCAATGCAGAGGAGATAGCCTCAGCCAAACGCGATTGCAATTGTTTGTTTCCTTCGATTGGCCAACCCAATGGAACGCGATCAACAACGAGCTCAATCGTATGCTGATGATAGCGGCTCAATGGCACCGGTTCTCGTAATTGATAGTACGTCCCGTCAACACGTACCTGCAAAAAACCCGCTTCATAAAAATCCTGCAAGAGTTGGTGGTATTCCCCTTTTCGTCCTCGTACCACTGGCGCGAGAATTAATAATTCATCGCCTAAATGTTTTGTTTCTTTTTTTTGATTATCATGGCGACGATGGATCTCCTCTTCGCGTTTTAAGACAACATCAACCATCTCATCAATGGTCATCTTTCGAATCGGTTTACCACAAATAGGACAGTGAGGCTGGCCGACCCGCGCAAACAACACGCGCATGTAGTCATAGATCTCGGTAATGGTCGCCACGGTAGAACGCGGATTAGCGGAGTGAGCCTTTTGATCAATGGAAATAGCTGGCGACAAACCTTCAATCTCATCAACATCCGGCTTATCCATCTGCCCCAAAAATTGACGAGCATAAGCAGATAACGATTCCACGTAGCGCCGTTGACCTTCCGCAAAAATCGTATCAAAGGCCAAACTCGACTTGCCCGACCCGGATAGGCCCGTAAATACCACCATCTTGTTACGCGGAATCTCTAGATTGATATTCTTAAGGTTATGTTCTCGCGCACCACGAATAACAATTTTGTCTTGCATACAGAAAGACGCCCTAAAGAGGGGGCTATGGGGAGCCTATCGTAGATCGTCCATCCTGTCGAACAACGGATGAGCATGAGACGATCTCCATATAGACGAGCGAGAAAGAAAAAACAAAGAGGGGCAAGGAAATAAAAGGATACACTCCTGTTAATTTCTTAACTTCATCTTAGTCACTCGTCTATAAAATCGACACTTCGCGTTTCCGTCAGTCTCATCGCAAGCGTAGTGGTTCTGATCTCTCCACTGGTCTCGCACGCTCTGACCACGGGCACAACTGTATCCTTTAATCCAGGCGATCTCATTAAAGGATCGCTGAGCACCGTCTACTACTTCGCCCCAAATGGTACACACCTCGTCTTTCCGAATGAAAAGACTTATTTCACATGGTATAGCGACTTCTCCAATGTAAAAACCATTCCGGATAATGCGCTTGCCGCCATCCCATTGGGTGGCAACGTCACCTATCGTCCAGGGATAAAAATGGTGAAGATCATGACAGATCCAAAAACGTATGTCGTAGACGCAGGCGGCACCCTTCGCAATGTCACCTCAGAAGGAATTGCTTCTCAACTGTATGGATCGAATTGGAATAAAAAATCGATGATATACCGGACGCCTTCTTCGTGAACTACACCACAGGAGCAGACGTCACCAGCTCATCGCAATACGCTCCGGCCAGTGTACAGGCTCAAACGACCACGATCGCTCAAGATAAAAAATGAACATGTCACAAGTCACCGTCTCGATCGTCAATTCAAATACTGGCTATGTTCCTCAAACGGCGACCGTCAAAACAGGAAAAACAGTGACCTGGGTCAACCACGATACCGTAACACACACGGTCGTCAGCAATACAGGCGCCTTCAATTCAGGTCAAATCACTCCAGACGGCAGCTTTAGTTTCGCCTTCGCGACATCGAGTTCGTATGATTACCACGACAATCTCTATCCGAGCATGCCAGGAACGATTATCGTCGTGAATCAATAGTCGTCAAGAACAGTTTCAGCTTCCCCGGTTAAATAGATATGAAAAAACGACGCGACCCAGACGATGGATCGCGTCGTACGATTGGTTGACGCTCGCTATTCCGCCAGCTCAGAAGGTACGGACGACGCCTCCTCCCACGGTTCCTTCGTCATACTACGCACGAGGATTGCAACCGCCATCAACATACCGGCCAATACAACACAATAAATCTTACGATCCCAAATCCAATCGCTGAACATAGATGCGATCGGCAGAGCGAAAGCCAGAAAACCTCCAACGGCACCAGTCCCCATCCACACATACATCCAACGGTCTGAGTCATGCGGAATCACTTTGAAACACGATCCGATCGCACTCGGAACGGCGATGGAGGCACAGAGCGCTCCAAGAAACAGGAACCCATCATATCCTCTGATGCTAAAGACCCAGAGGATAATTCCTACCACCGCCAAAATTGCAGAGAGCTTGAGTACGAACAAGGAAAAGAAAAATGGGTGCCTTTCGAAATCGGTCATGATCTCCTCCCGGGTTGTGGGTGACGGAAAAGGGACGTCCGCTCATGGCGGTAAAAATAAATTATTACAAAACAGATCCTTTGTCAACCCTTTCATCCTTTTTGCGCAACCCAAGAAGCCATTGAAAAATGGTGCTCGCGTTTGTCAAAAGAAGACGAACCACCTAACGTGACTATATGATTCACTAACTACCTCTTATGCAAAAGATTACTCCTTTTTTGTGGTTTAACGACCAAGCTGAAGAAGCCATGAAATTTTACGTTTCCATGTTCAAGAATTCAAAAATACTGAGCGTGATGCCCGGACCAAATGGAAAAGCCATGGGCGTTTCATTCGAGCTGGAAGGTTTAGAATTCAAGGCATTGAATGGCGGCCCACAATTTACCTTTTCCCCTGCTATCTCCTTTTTCGTTGATTGTAAAACCCAAGAAGAAGTTGATGATTTGTGGGAAAAACTTTCCGAGGGAGGAGAAAAATTAAACTGCGGTTGGATCAGGGATAAATTCGGTGTGTCATGGCAAATCATTCCTTCGGTCTTGGGCGGGATGTTGAGCGATCAGGATCCGAAAAAAGCTAAACGAGCCATGGATGCCATGCTCAAAATGAACAAAATCGATATCGAGGATCTCAAGCGGGCCTTTGATCAAGAGGAATGACCTGCTATCCTGGAGTTATTATGAAGAAACGAATGCTTTTTTATCTCGTTCCCTCTCTTCTCGTCGTTCTTTTCGGCGCCGGGTGCAATTCATCTCCGTCATTATCAACCAATGGGAATTCACTCGCCAAAACAACGACAACCAATCAGAAGGAGGCGGTCACTGCTCCAGCCATCATCCCAAAAGAGCTTCTCTTCCCTAATGGAACAGTCACTTATCGGTTTGATCAAAGCAACGCATCTCATGTGGACGCCGCCGTGCACCTAGAGGCAAATAAGGATAAACAAACCATTGTGGATTACTATAAAAATATTCTCACGCACGGAAACTGGCAATTGCTCGACCAGCGCACAAGCACTGATCCGGAGGAGGTTTATTTGTATGGCAAGGATAAAAAAAATTTAAAAGCTGAAGTAGACATTGTGGCCAAACCGTTTGAAACAGATCAATGGAATATTCTTATTACCTATTCTGGTTGGTTAAAATAATATGGAGGAACATCTGGTCGCCGATGTACCTGTCAAAGCACTCATTATAAAAGATGAAAAAATCTTAATTACCAAAGATCGAAAGTGGGAGTTGCCAGGTG
>CAYPSC010000094.1:0-4170 GCA_964413385.1 uncultured Gammaproteobacteria bacterium
GAGAAGTGGTTGCCCGTATCTGCGATAAGGTTTGACGGATAGTACCGGCTGAACCAGCGGGCGAAGGGGATGCTTGCGGGATGGAAGATTTCGATAGTGGCACTTCTGTTTGAAGTTTGGAGGATGATGGGTCGATCTCTGGTTGTAGGGATGGGTTCTGTGTGTCTCCACTTGCGATCGGTTTTCCCCTAGCGGTATTTTTAGCAGGGAAAGTCTCCGCGGTTGATTGAGATTGTGTCTTCGGGCCTTGTTTATCCTTGGGATTGTTGTCTTTCGGTGATTGAGCTGGTTTTAGGTTGAGATCGGTTACGGCATTAAACCATTCTCCTTTTCTCGCGTGCTCGATATCATCAATATCAACCCATGCTCTTTGACCGTTAGCTTCTACTAGAACTTTTTGACGATCTCCATCAAATCCAACAACGGAAAGTCTTCCTGCGCCAAGGCTTGGTGGCAAAGAAATTTGTCTGTCTTTTAATTGTGTTCTGACTTGTACTGCAAAAGTTCTCGAAAGCGCCAGCTTTTGTCTATCCTGGTTTGGAGAGAGGAAATTCTCAAATTGATTTTGGGGAATGACTTGTGTTTGTACGAATTCTGCAGAACCAACAGGGCGTGTGAAGGTGATCGTTCTATTTTCTTTGTCAATTTTAGCAATGGTCCACCCGGCTCCAAGGCGCCCGGATAAATTTAAAACAAGACCTACTTCTGGTTTAATCTTGTTAGGAGACGGTTTGTTTTCCTTCTGAATGTCTGGCATGCGACTATTTTACGCGAGCGGAGAATAAAAAACCATCATAATGCCTTGACTAAGGCCTTTTTACTTGATACGTTGATCCGTCAGTGCATGGATGTTCATCCATGCCGGACAGTGGAAACTTTCTTCTATGGAGGCGAACACATGAAAGAGGCGAGGACTACTGGGGCAGTAAGGGCAAAGATTCGGGCTGCTCGCGAACTCATCGAGAGCTGCGTCAGTCCCCGGGGAATGGGTATCTGGGCTTCGCGTGAGCGGTATGAACACCAGCTTTGGACGCGTGATTTCGTTCTCGCCGCAGCCCCCGCCTTGAGGCTCATGGGTCGGGAAGATGTCGTTTCGGCTCATCTCCTTCAACTGAGCAGGCGTCAGCGACCTAGCGGCAAAATACCCATCCTATTCCTCGACAGTGATCTGGCTTTCCTGAGAGCAAAAGTGGAACGAAGCATCCGGGAGGGGAAGATGTCTTTCATGCTGCAACGCTATCTCGAAACTGGAGGAGTGGAAGATCTCTCACCTTGGACCAGGGATTCAGAGTTTCTCTTCGCCATTGGCATGCTCGAACATTTGGATACTTTGGCTGCTTCCAGCGTTCGACAGGATGAGTGTGCGATCCCGGCGGCAAGAGCCTTGGTGTATGTCAGGAAGGAACTCATGATTGATGGCTTGGTTCGTGGAGCGGATTGGCGTGACACGAACACCTGGCTGAACGATGCGGCGCTTCTGAGTAATAACTGCCTGCTCTACCACGCCCTGCGGCTCGCGCTTCGAAAGCGATGGGCGGGAAAGCTCAAGAAGTTGATCAACGACAGATTCTGGACGGGGAGTGGCTACCGCGATTACTTGGGTGTTGAGACAGCGGATGCATTGGGCCAAGCACTCGGGATACTCTACGACGTTATCCCTAAGTACCGGTATCCTGCGGTGCTCCGGTCCTTCGATGAGCTCCATACGCCTCGCGGCTACCTGGCGAATGATTGTCGGCCCAACCCGAGAACGCCGGCTGAGCGAAAGCTCCTGCGGCTCAAGCGTATGAAACAGTCCTTTGTGATTTGGCCGTTCATTCATGGGTACGTGATTCTGGCCTTGCTCAAGATGGGCAAGGGGGAGCTTGCCGAGCGAGCGTTCCGTGAGTACACCGCACTGAGCGGGTTTTGGGAGTATTACGATCCCAAGACGGGCAAGGGATACGGAGCCAAGGAGCAGCTCTGGTCGGCCGCGCTCTATCTGCGTGCCGCCGTAGCACTTGGTCATTCGGTGACGGATTAAATTCTCTTCCACACCCGCGCAGATTTTCCGATGGTTCATAACTATTGGGGGTTCGCGTGGGTGCTTTTTTGTATAGATAGTCAGAAGCTGAATAATAGGGTAAGATTTTTTATATGTCAGAAAAATTTTGGGGTCGCGTTTTGCGCGGGAACAAGCCGGAAGATTTTAAGACTCTATCTGATAATCCAAGCAGGCGAGTTGTGCTCTTGTTACCTCATGAAGATCTGGCCAGGATTAATGGCCTGTCCGACAGAGAAAAGATGATCCAAATTGGATGGTCGGAGGAAGAAATTAGAGGATATTTGGCGGAGGGAAAACAATTCAAAATGGTCATTTTCCCAGCCAACGAGTCCATTGCTAAGCCTGCTACTTGGGAAAATGTGATTGATACCGCGGCGCGCGCCTACCCAGATTATCCAGAGATAGCGGATAAACTTAGAGCGCAGACGGACGCCCTTGAACATATACCATTGTCCGAAATTGAGAGGCGGGCGGGCTATCGTTTGGGTGATATTGATAAAAAAGATTCGCGTTACATGAGCCCAGAGAATTACGCCCAATCAGATGGTGGATTGGTGGCTACGCGAAGCTTTTTGTATCATACCTTAAATTTAAATTCACAATTTGCTGGCGATGGATACACGCGGACCGAAGATGGTGCTCAGGGGCCTCAAGAATTGATCGCTTTAAATATGAGAATCGCTGATATTCCGGGAGCGGTGATGCAGGATTTAGCTGCAGAAGGTTTGCAAGAACTGGCGAGAGAACCAGACAGGATCAGGTGATAAATGGCCTTATTTAGGCCTTTTTTGAGGGTCGGGCGGTTGACAAAACCGCATTTTTCTGCTATTTTTAGCCCTCAATAGACCATCACCGGATTTGATGGTGATTTGGTCTATCGCAACCTTTGACAACCACTTCAAAAGGAGTGTGGAAATGGACGCGAATCAATATGGAAGTCTCTTTTTGGATTCTCGAGGATGCGATTGTGTTCTTTTTGGGCACGCATCAATTCGCCATTCGCCACCGCCACACAACAGAAAGTTTTCGTTCCTTGTTCTCTTATCTTTGGAAGACGTCAACACCGCTCGTGTTATAAAATGAGAATGGATGAGTCTATGGTTGACGTTGCGCGATCACGGTTTTGATTTGTATCGTATCTTTCATGGATGCGAAAGATACAAGAGTCCAAACCGCTGTATTTGGTGGCGGATGTTTTTGGTGTACCGAAGCTGTTTTCAAAATGATACACGGCGTCATTTCTGTTACGCCTGGCTACGCAGGAGGGCGAAAAATAAACCCAACCTATGAAGAAGTTTGTACGGGGTCGACGGGCCATGCGGAAGTTGTTTTGATCGAATTCGATCCAGCGGCTATTTCTTATATGGGGTTACTCTCCATTTTCTTTGCTATGCATGATCCAACGGTCTTGAATCGACAAGGAAATGATGTTGGACCGCAATATCGTTCGTTAATTCTTTACACAACGGAAGAACAAAAGGCGCAAGCGGAGGCATCTATCCATACATTAACCCTCCTTCAGGGAAGAAAGATCATAACCGAATTAAAACCCTTGGATGCTTTCTTCCGCGCCGAAGTGAGTCAGCAGGATTACTATGCCAGAAATCCACAGGCGGCTTACTGCGCTCTTGTTATTGATCCCAAGGTAAGGAAAATAAAAGAAAAATTTGCTAATCATATTAAATGAATAAGAGTCATTGACCGTTCCTTGATTGTATCCATCGCCGATGACAGAATAAGGACGATTATTTTAATTTAATCTTTTTATGTTTAATAGAGCTTTTGCTGAAGGACCAATCGCGCCTACGGGTAGAGAGCGTTTTGAAAGATTAGCGGAACGGTTTGCTCATTACCGTGAGCTGCATATTGTTGACATGGATCCAGAGAATCTTGGAAATGGTCAACTTGCCGAACGCATGGCTAGCGAACTGTTTGGATGTGCAGATGCGAGCATCCAGCGCTGTGAACCCGAGATGGTGATTTCTGGATTGAGATTTGTCCCGGGAAAAATGTTTGCCTTGATTGGTCCAAATGGTGCTGGCAAGAGCACGGTCCTCGACGCTGTCATGCAATTAAGAAATGCTGATTTTAACACGAATAATGGTAGAGGGGCCGTCGTGTATGGG